>CAZDPK010000032.1:0-20252 GCA_964507335.1 uncultured Anaerolineaceae bacterium
ACGGCCATTTTCTGACACGTAACCCCCCATATATAGGGGTAGGGGTGTTTTTGGTTATGATAATTAGTAAGATCTGGCGCGTTTACTCGTTGGGAAGGTCACGCTAACTATTCTTATCATAACCATAGCCCTCCCCATACTGAGCCCAAAACAATCAATGACGAATACATAGGATCTGCAACGAATTTTGAAAAGTTTATACAATGATCATTCCCAGGCTCAGTATTAGAGGGGGCTGTATAACCAAATGTTAAAGAATGTTACGGTCCTATTAAGTACGAGCGCCTATCGTAATTTTTTGAGGTAAAATCTTATTGTGTAAGAGCTCTAAAGTGGACTTTCAACGAGTAAAACAGGGCAATTAAAAACTAAAATGATCCTGCTCGGACTCGAACCGAGAACCTAACGCTTAAGAGGCGCTTGCTCTGCCAATTGAGCTACAGGACCATTTTGTGGCTGATATTATAGCACAGCCAGTTGAAAAAAAAGACCTCTGGTTTCCCAAAGGTTTTTTCTCAGCTCCCCGGAGAGGACTCGAACCTCTAACCTAGCAGTTAACAGCCGCCCGCTCTGCCAATTGAGCTACCAGGGAAGGCAAGTTGTTATTATAGGCAAAACCCCACCAAGTGTCAAGGCAAACTGCGCTGATGGAGTTTCATCTCTTCACCCTTTGAGAAACAAAAAACCCGCCTCTCATATGAGAAGCGGGTTTTAGCTAAATCAATATTGTTTTAGTCACCCAGGCAAGAGCCGTCATGCGTTCCCAGACCGTCGCCCAAGCCTTCTCCTGGACCCATGCCTTGTCCGGCACCGCCAGCACCACGACCAGTACCGCTGCCAGCGCCATAGCCCTGACCCATACCGCCGTTACGGTTGCCCATGCCAGTCTGACCGCCAGCGCCGAAACCCTGGCCCATACCTTGACCGTTACCCATCATTCCCTTGCCATATTGCTGGCCAGCACCGCTTCCATCGCGCAGTCTTAACTGATCGGGAATGCCATCGCCATCAGCATCACAGGTTCCGTCACCAGGACCAAAACTGTTGCCAAATTGATTGCGGTTGATGAAGCCATCTTCCAGCCTTAGTTGATCGGGAACACCATCACCGTCGGCATCGCAGGTTCCATCACAGACCCCAAAGCCACGTCCGTATCCACGGCGGGTTACCTCAGGAGCGGGTAAAGTTTCTCCTGCTTCAGGAGTCGTGGTTTGGGCATATGCACTGCCAGCGATTCCAAAAACGAGTACCCCGAGCACCAGGGTGATTATAGCGATTGTCAAATTTTTCTTTTTCATTTTTTACTCCTTATTTTTTCATCACTCTTTTGTGATGATGACCCAATAATACAGGGGGGTTGTTGAGATATTAATCAAAAGTTATTAAGATTTGGTGTATTTGTTGTGAGATAATATACCTAAGATTTTGTATATTCAAAGGTTAGCATGCATAAGATATTAATTATTGAGGATGAAGAGAACCTCAACAGAATCTTACAGGACTACTTGCGCCATAATGGATTTGACCCTTTAAGTGCGTACACTGGCAACGAGGGTCTTCTCCTTTGGCAGCGTGAAGCTCCGGAAATGATTCTATTGGATCTTTACTTGCCAGACATGGACGGGCTGGACCTGTTGCGTGAAGTGCGCAAGAAAGACCAGATTCCAGTGATTATGATCACTGCCCGCATAGAAGAAGTAGACCGCCTGATTGGTTTGGAATTGGGCGCAGACGATTACATTACCAAGCCTTTTTCTCCCAGGGAAGTGGTTGCCCGGGTCAAAGCAGTCTTACGGCGCTTGTCCCGACCGGTCAGCAAACTGGACATCTTGCATTTTGGGAAGTTAACAATTGATTTACGAGCCCATCTTGCCTTAGTGGCAGGGCAACCGCTGATTCTGACCCCGGCGGAATTTCAACTCTTAGCGCTACTCATCTCTGAGCCAGATAGAGCGTTCAGCCGCATTGAGCTGCTTGAAGTAACTCAAGGCAGCCGTTTTGAAGGATATGAACGCACGATCGATATCCATGTAAAAAATATCCGCCAAAAGCTAAGAATTCTTGATCCAGATACAAGTTACATTCAAACCGTGTTCGGAGTCGGCTATCGTGCGGGGTGGATAGTTTAGGAAATGCGTACTCGTCTACGGATCACCTATTTAGTCATGGCAATCGTTTCGTTGGCTGTGGCTTACCTGACAGCCATTCTCTTTTTACGTTTGACCATGGTCGACTATGTGCGTAATACCCAAATTAAGGACAGCCAACCTTTTCAAGGATATTTTATGCAATACTACCAGGCAAATAATGGCTGGAGTGATATTGGTCAGGTTGATATTGACGAATTAATAGAGACAACAATTCCAGATCATAATGCAGAATTCGGCATGACTCTGGTTACTGTTGATGGGAATGTCTTGCTTTCGAATAATAGAACATTTCATGAAATCAAAGTAGATGACCCAACCATGGCATATGGTGCTCCGGTGATTGTGGCAGGTGATACCGTTGGCTATCTTTTTGCAGGGAGTTTGCACGATCGCCTGCTGCCTAAGATGGACAGAGAAATCATTGTCCGCGCTCAAGATGCTACCAACTGGGCAACGCTTATTGGCGCATTAGCTGGTTTATTAATGTCCGGTATCATGGCTCGTGCCCTATTGCGACCGATAGATGTAACCATTGAGGTGGTGAAAAAAATCTCTCAAGGCGAATTAAGTATGCGTGTTCCGCTCGAGCCCTACCGCGATATGGCCGAGCTTGGTCAAGCAATAAACGACATGGCAACCGAAATTGAAAAAAACCAGCGTATTCAAAGACTGATGATCATGGATATTGCGCATGATCTTCGCACCCCACTCAGTGTCCAAAAGGCGACGATAGAAGCCTTCGAAGACAAGGTTTACCCATTTGATGAAGAAGGACTTGCTGTTTTAAAGGCACAGAACAACCAGCTGATCCACCTGGTTGAAGATCTGCGCTTGCTCACACTTTCGGATGCGGGAGTTTTTATAATACGAAAAGAAAAGGTCGAATTACAGGTCTATATCAGGGGGATTTTGAATAGTTTCGAAAGCATTTTTACCAAAAAAAATCTCCAGACGATCTTTACCACAAATGGAGACGAATACCTGATTGACATCGACCCGCATCTCATGCAAAGGGTTTTTGAAAACCTGCTTCAAAACGCATATCAGCATTCGCCTGTTGGGGGTGAGATACGAATAAAAATCTTGAGAATGATCAACCGTATGGAAATCATAGTTGCAGATCAAGGTCCGGGTATCCCTGAAAATAAATTAGAGACCATCTTCAACCGATACTATCGTGTCAAATATGCCGGAGAAGGAGTGCCAGAAGGATTGGGGCTTGGCTTGACTATCTCGAAGCGCATTGTTGAGGCGCATGGGGGTAAACTTTATGCTCGCAATATTCCCGGGAAGGGCGCGGAATTCCTGCTTGAATTGCCGTATTCAACTTAGCTACAACAGGGGGTTGCATTCAGTTTTGGTCGAGTGGATGGTTGGTATAATTCAACACTACATAGAAAGCTGTCGGAGACACAATGCTTAAATTACGCGTCATGACCCTCAATCTCGGTGGTGGTGTGAAGAATTTCACGGGATCACCAGAGCAATCCACCGGAAAAGCCCAGGCTTTGGCAGAATTAGTCAACCAAATCAGCCCTGATTTTCTGGGTGTGCAAGAAGTTGCGCAATATATTGACGCCGATGGTGGACTACACAGCATGGCTGAGCGCTTGCGTCTTGATAGTAATTTTGATTACTACTATTACGGCGAGACCCTTTCAATGAAAAAGCATATGCAAATTAAGAAAGACCTGATGATCAATGGTCTTTTTAATGACTGGTGGGACTGGTCTAAAGGCAACGCAGTTTTTTCTCATACGCCTTTTGCGCGCCTGGGCAACCCGAACAAAGACGGTGTTCCGCGTAATGTGCCCATTTTCACGCCCCTCAGCTATGAAGGTTCCCGGGATACAGACCCACGTTATGTTATCCTGACTCGTCTGAAACAAGAGCCTTACCCCTTTATGATGAACCTACACCTGACCACGTTGGTTGGCGAAAGAGGCGATCACGTCTGGTCCGAGGTGGTGGAGGCTGCCAGGCTCACGCGATCGCAGCAGATTAGCAGAGTTTTGGGTCTGGTTGAAGAACATGTGCTTTATACGGATCTTCCCCTGATTTTGATGGGTGATTTCAATGCTCAAGTAGACGAGTATTCGATTAAAGACATGCTTGAACGAGACCATCAGTTTGTCCACCTTGCTCCTGTGGAAAACATACCAACCCATGTCAGTGCGGGCGCTGTCGATCACATCTTCTTCTTCCCCGCCAGGCGTTTGGTAAGCTATGAAACTCATATTATCAACTCTGAACTGGCGCATAGCATTTCGGATCATCTGCCGGTTGTGGCTGACATCGTGATCGAATAAATTGGGAAACAGGGTAAATTTATGACCACAAATCGATATTTTGGAACCGATGGCATTCGCGGAACCTTTGGCGAAGAGCCAATGACACCTGAATTTGTTTACCGGCTTGGTCTGGCTGCAGGTCAGACGCTAAGTGGCAATACCGGAAACCAAACGGTTTTTGTGATTGGCAGAGACACACGCACATCGGGTCCCGTTCTGCAGCGCGCCCTGGCGACTGGCTTACGCGAGAGCGGCGCACGCGTTTTGGACCTTGGCATTATCCCGACTCCAGGTATCGCTTATCTGACGCGTTTTATTGGCGCAACCGCCGGCGCAGTGATCTCCGCCTCCCATAACCCGGCACCCGAAAACGGGATTAAGTTCCTCAATAATGAGGGCATGAAGTTGTCCAAAGAGCAGGAAGAGGCGATCGAAGAGAACCTGGAACTGATTAACAAGGAACGCTCGGTTTTTGACGATGAATGCCTCGGTGAAGCAAGCCCGCATCTTTTTCAGACCTACCTGCAGGATCTATGTGAAAGTGTTCCGGGGTTGAACCTGGGCAACCTGACAATTTTGATGGACTGCGCTAATGGGGCTGCCTGGAAGGCAGGACCCGAGGTGTTTCGCAGGCTGGGCGCTAATCTGGTGGCAATCCACACCGAAAACGACGGCAGCCAAATCAACGTTGACTCCGGTTCAGAATTTATACGCTCGAAACCTGCGCTCGTAGCTGAGAGATTGACTGAAGAAAAAGCAGACCTGGCAATTGCCTTCGACGGCGATACAGACCGGGTGATTTTGATGGATGAGTTGGGCAATCTGATCGATGGCGACCACATGCTCGCCCTGCTGGCAGAAGAACTTCACGCCCAGCAAAGGCTTTTGGGAGATGCCCTGGTGACCACAGTCATGGCGAATGGCGCGTTAAGGCAATTTGCGGCTCAAAAAGGTTTTACTCTGATACAAACCCCGGTTGGGGATAAATATGTTACAGAGGAGTTGATAACCCTATCTGAAAAGTATGAAGCCGATGGCAAACTGGGGTTGGGAGGTGAGCAAAGTGGTCATATTATCCTGCTCGACGAAAACCATCGCACTGGCGACGGCATCCGTACAGCCCTTTTTATTCTGAATATTCTCTCAGAAACGTCTGGACAGACCCTCTCACAGCTGGCAAAACGTATCGAAAAATTTAACCAGGTCGTGGCATCATGTAACGTTTCCTCGAAAATAGATTTAGCCACGTTACCTGCTTTTCAAACGCGACTCGAGCGCATGCAAGAAGAATTACCCGGGTTGGTGCAGTGGAACTCCCGCTATTCTGGTACGGAACCTAAGTACCGGCTTATGTTGGAAGCCGATCCGCGAAACAGCGCGCAGGATGTTGCCAGGGTTGCCTGGGAGGTCTGCGATTTGATCCAGGAGCTCACCAACACGCCACCTGGCGCTAAGATTGAAGTCCTGAATGTCAGCCAGGGCGGCTTAATGCCAAGACCATAACCTAACGAAATCTCAAGGAGACTACGCCAATGAACCAACCTGCACAAACCTTCAAATCTCAACTCCCTGTACAGTTCAATCGTTTGAATCGTGACCTGTTGGTGGCAGATCGCCCTGAAACGTGGCAGCCGGCCGTGGCTGCGCTTTCTGCTTTCCTGGATAGTGTAAAAGAGCTGCTAGTAGCGGAGCCTGACCTGATTGGCAATAACCTGATCTTGTCTTCGCGGATATTAAGTCTGTTGTTAACCGTGGCAGCAACCGGTACCCAGGGCAGATTAGAGTTGTTCAAAGGCAAGGATGAGAAAAGCATTGCTTATCAACGACAAATTGAAGAGGAATATATCCCAATCTCTGGTGATTTACGCCGAAAAGCTATTGAACTGGCGAAGTTTTATCTGCAAAGCCCAGTCTTCGATTCTTTGAGAGAAGATATTAATTGGGAAATTATTCCCTTACTGGATAGCATGAACGATCAGTATGACCCAGACCGCTACATGCCTTACCGCGTGATCCAGATCGGCAACATCTTCGAGCGGATTTATGCTTTCCGTTTACGCACGGCTGACCCAATTTTGCTGGGGTTGGCGGGCAGGAAGGGGCTTTTACGCGAGCTTTATGACCGCAAATACCTCCGCTTCGGCACTTCGGGTGTACGCGGACGCTGGGGCAATGACTTCACCGAAACCCGCGCACGCCAGGTGGTGCAGGCGGTCTGTGACTTTATGAATAACAATGACGTACCCAAATTCGTGGGGGCGGAAGATCTTTCTGGCAGGATTGTGGTTTTGGGGCACGACACCCGCCGAAATTCGGATGTGGTCACCCGCTGGGCAGCCGAAACCTGCCTGGCAAACGGTTTCCGTCTGCATATTGGCGATCGTGATGTGCCGACGCCTGCCCTGGCGTATTATGAGACCGAAGTAGTGCCTGAAGACGAAATTGCAGGTCTTATCATCGCAACTGCCAGCCATAACCCGCCCGAATGGCAGGGAATTAAGTTCAACCCGCGCCTGGGCTACCCAGCACCAACCAATGTGACCGATTTTATTGCTTTCCGGATTAATGAATTGCAACTGGTCGATGAAGCCGGTGGGCGAACTGACGTTGACGACGCCCGCGCACGCGGTTTGGTGAAGGGCTTTGACCCCCTGGATAGCTACGTGGACTGGATCAGAAACAACGGCAACGGCAACGCCCGTATTCCGATCGACTTTGACCGCATCAGGCGCTATTTTGCTGACAAATCCATTGTCATTGACGAAATGCATGGTTCGGGACGTGGCTATCTGACCCGCCTGGTTGGTGAAGCTGGTATTCGTTATACCGTTGTGCATGCAGAGGTTGACCCGGATTTGGGTGGGCAAGATTACGCCAACCCGGAAGAGCCTTTCAACTGGCTGCTTAAAAAGACCGTGGTCGAGACGGGTGCCCAGGTGGGCATGGGTATGGATACCGATGCTGATCGTTATGGCATCGTTGATAAGGGCGGCGTATATTTCCGCCCCAACCAAATTTTGCCTATGTTGATCCGCTATCTTGGCGTTGACCGCGGGCTGACGGGTCGCGTGATTGCTACCCAGACAGGCTCTCCTCTGATCGAAGTGCTGGCAGGCATGATCCCGGGGAACGAAGCCAACAAACCTGCTCCTGGAGCTTTACCGGGCTATATTGGTCAGAAGATCTATCAAGCCCGATATGGAGATATTGCCACACGCGCCTTGAAAAACGCCTTTGCAGTTCCTGTCGGTATCAAGTACATTGAAGAAATCCGGCGCACTGACAATGCCTATAACAACCTCAAAGAATTGCCGGAGGATTGGCGTGACCGCATCCTGATTGGCGGCGAGGAATCCAGTGGTCTGACGAGCCGCGGGCACGTGACCGACAAAGATGGACCGTGGGCGAATATTTTGATTCTTGACATGCTTGCCTATTATGGCACACGCCCAGAAAAACCGCTCAACAGCTTGCAAGAGATTTGGGACGAACTGACTCGTCTGCCTGGTCTGTGGCCTTCGTTTGGCACCTCGCAAGATCCCAGCTCGCACGCAGGGCGATCTGATGTAGACGCACCCCTGGAAGCCAAGGAGGCTTTTATTGACTACTATCTGGATATGCCCAAGGTATTACCAGAGGCTGACTTGAAAATTGCAGGACTGAAAATTGACTATTTAGGCGGTATCCGCTATGAGTTGGTCGAAATGCAGTTGTCGGATGAGAGCGGCAATGACCACTATTACTTGCGAATGCGCGCTTCGGGTACAGAGCCAATTAACCGGGTTTACATCGAGGCAGCTGACTTACAGACTGGTCAGCGTATGATGGCGGAAGTGCTGCGCAAGTTGGAGGATATCACCGCGAGAGTATTGCGGGATGCTCACTCAGAATGGCATCTGGTGGATATGTTGACGCAATCTCAACTTACGCATCTGACACTGAAAACGGTAAATGAAGCTATCGCAGAAAATGGGTGGGATGTTGCAGATGTGATTGCGAAGATCCAACAGATGACCCAGACACTGGAAAAACGAAATAGAAAAGTCATCGCAGCCTGGGAAAAAGCGCTGTCAGAAAAATAATCGTTTTTTATTCTGAATTAGGCGTGTTGTCATTCTGAGCGAAGAAAAGAATCTTGGCTTTACAGTCAAGATTCTTTCGAAGCATATTCTGGATTACATAAGAAGCATCTTCAACAAACTTCCAACCTGATATTAATATTTCTCTTGCATTTCCTCGTTATAGTATACATAACTAAAAAATGGAATAATCCTAATAAGGAGTGAAATATGGGAAAAATTATTGGAATTGACTTAGGAACAACGAATAGCGTAGTGTCTGTAATGGAGGGTGGATCGCCAGTGGTGATCACAACTGCTGAAGGCGCACGTTTACTCCCTTCTGTGGTTGCATTTAACAAAAATGGTGAACGCCTGGTTGGAACCACCGCCAAACGACAGGCTGTCGTGAATCCTGAAAATACGATTTCTTCAGTAAAACGCTTTATGGGGCGTCATTACAACGAGGTTGAACAGGAACGCAAAATGGTTTCTTTCAAAGTGGTGGAAGGCCCCACCGGTGACGCCCGGATTGAAGTGCCGATCAATGGTCAGACCTACACCCCGCAAGAAATTTCTGCCATGATCCTTGGCAAGCTAAAAACCGACGCCGAGGCCTACCTGGGCGAAAAAGTGACCCAGGCGGTCATCACCGTGCCGGCTTACTTTAACGACAGTCAGCGCCAGGCTACCAAAGATGCTGGCAAAATTGCCGGTCTCGAAGTAATGCGCATTATCAACGAACCTACTGCCTCTGCCCTGGCTTATGGACTGGAGAAGAAGGAAAACGAAGTCATCCTGGTCTTTGACCTCGGTGGTGGTACGTTTGACGTTTCTCTGTTGGAAGTTGG
This sequence comes from uncultured Anaerolineaceae bacterium, assembly GCA_964507335.1. Classification (GTDB taxonomy): domain Bacteria; phylum Chloroflexota; class Anaerolineae; order Anaerolineales; family Anaerolineaceae; genus Mesolinea. The sequence continues at coordinate 9,351 of CAZDPK010000032.1, forward strand.
CGGTGGTGTGGTGGAAGTCAAAGCTACTAATGGTGATACGCACCTGGGCGGTGACGACTGGGACAATGCGGTAGTCAATTGGGCTGCCGATGAATTTTTGAAAGAACAGGGAATTGACCTGCGCAAAGACCGCCAGGCGCTACAGCGTTTGCGTGAAGCAGCCGAGAAGGCGAAGATCGAACTCAGCTCTGTGCTTGAAACCGAACTAAACCTGCCTTACATCACTGCAGATGCCAGCGGACCCAAACACTTGCTGTTGAAGCTCAGCCGGGCAAAATTTGAACAAATGACCGAGAATCTGCTTCAGCGTACCCGCAAACCTTTTGATGCGGTGCTTAAGGACGCAAATTTGACCATCGATAAGATCGATGAAGTGGTTCTGGTAGGTGGTTCTACCCGTATGCCCATGGTGCAGGAACTGGTCAAGAAAATGACCAACGGTAAAGAGCCCAACAAAGGTGTCAACCCCGATGAAGTGGTATCGGTTGGTGCTGCCATTCAAGGTGGCGTACTGGCTGGTGACGTCAAAGATGTATTGCTGCTGGATGTGACCCCGCTCTCATTGGGTCTCGAAACCCTGGGTGGTGTGATGACGCGCTTGATCGAACGGAACACGACGATCCCAGTCAAGAAGACCCAGGTTTTCAGCACTGCTGAAGACAATCAGACCGCTGTTGATATTCATGTTCTGCAGGGTGAACGCCCCATGGCTGGCGACAATAACACGCTTGGCCGCTTCAGACTGGATGGCATTCCTCCGGCGGCGCGCGGTATCCCGCAGGTTGAGGTCACCTTCGACATTGACGCAAACGGCATTCTGAATGTTGGTGCCAAGGACAAAGCCAGTGGCAAGGAACAAAAAGTTACCATCACAGCTTCAACCAACCTTGATAAAAGCGATGTTGAACGCATGGTGCGCGAAGCCAACCAAAACAAGGCAGAAGACGACCGCCGCAAGGCACTGATCGAAGCCCGCAATATGGGCGATAGCGTTGCCTACCAGTCCGAAAAGACACTGCGTGAAATGGGCGATAAGGTTGATGCTGCCATACGCAACGATGTTGAAGCCAAAATCCAGGTTTTGCGCGGAGCCCTGGCAGGTGATGACGTGAGCGCCATTACCAATGCCAGCAATGCTTTACAGGAGAGCTTGCAAAAAATTGGTAACGCTGCTTACCAACAGGCTGGTCCGACCGACCCTGGTCAAACCAGTGGGTTTGGCGAACAGGCTGGACCCCAGCCCGGTCAGCAGAACCGCGGCGGCGATGATGATGTGGTTGATGGTGAATTCACTGAAGCGTAAGCCGAAAGCAATTTAGAAATCAGGACAGCCTGGCTCATTTTGGAGCCAGGCTGTTTTTTGTAAATCTCATTACGGCGAGTCGTTTCGCTTAATTACCAACTTGATAGGCAGGCTGCCACGGTCGCTAAAGCTCCCTCGCAGTGATAGATTGTTCCTACAAGGGTTCATTTCATTCTTATGGCACCCAATTGTCGTGGATAATCCCAACCAGGTAATAGGCTCCATCAGTGGCCTGCTCGAACACCAGGCGAAGTAATTGCCAATCGAGGTTCCCATTTTCTTCTGTCCCTGGTTTGAGAAAGTCGATATAAGCAGCTTGTGGGTAGACCTCGCTGAAGTTATCGATTGCAATTGAGGGGCTTGTTTGGCCTTCAGCCAGCATCAGCCAATCCTGGTCTGGCAAAACGGGGATCACGTATCCATTCCAATAGTCCATAATGCTCAATTGAAGCAAATCACCCCTGGCAGCGTGCGTGCCCCAGGTATAAACGTTGTTATCCATCGTAAAGTTGACGACCTGATCTCGAGGGAAGATCAAATCAGTGTCCGTATGAATGAAAAGTTGAGGAGAGAAGCGCAGACCTGCCTGTGGGTGGACAAAGGTCGCCAGAGTGGCATAATCTTTTGCCTGCAAAAGAGGCAGAATGATCGCGGCTAAACCTTCAAAGTTACCATCCTGTACGGCTTTGGGAGTCAATTCTGCAACCTGGGTGGATAAGATGTTCACTTCTATTTGTAAATCCCGGATCAGAGTTTGCCCCTCAAGTAACTGTTGCGTGAGATATTGATTTTGCTCTCTTAACTGCTCAACCTCAGCTGTATCAGTTGGGTCGATTGGCTGGCAGGCTGCGATGAGCATGGCAAAGAAGATGAAAACCATGATAAGAGTTTTCTTCATATTAACTCCATAGAGATAAGAACTGTTTCACACTCTTGAAATTAAGACGCCAATTGTGAACGAGAGTTCCATCGTTTCGCGAAGTTATCGGATGATCGAAGCATCCCGAGAGTGAAGGCCTGGCATGGCCGCCAACCTTATGTCTCTGAATTGCGGATGGCATCCAGCATGCGTGCCAGGCGCACGGTTTCCTTCACATCGTGAACTCGCAAAACCGAGGCACCCATCATCATTCCCCAGGCGTTGGCAGCCAGGCTGCCTTCCAGGCGTTCTCCCTGGGGTAGATTGAGGGTGTGACCGATGAAGCCTTTTCGGGAAATGCCCAGCAAAATCGGGAAGCCCAATTCTGTCAGCGCGTTCAGGTGTTTCAGCAAATAGAGATTTTGATCGATGGTTTTGCCAAAACCTATGCCCGGATCGAGGATTATTTTATCGTCGCCCAATCCCGCCGCGTGGGCGATTTCAATCGACTGTACCAGCCAATTGCGGACTTCGCTAATGATATCCTCATATTCTACATCCTCATAACGCCCACCCAACTCGCTGCTGACAGTCCGCGCACCAAGCTCACGGTTGTGCATCAGGACTGCCGTGGCATCAAATTCCGCCACCACGGACGCCATTTCCGGATCATATTGAAAGCCCCAAACATCGTTGATGATATCGGCACCGCCACCAAGGCAGGCACGGGCTGTTTCTGCCTTATAAGTGTCGACTGAGATCAGGACATCCGGGAGTTCTTTTCGAATCAGGGTCAGAGCCGGCAGCAGGCGCGAGAGCTCTTCGCTTGCGTCCAGCTTGCGCGAACCAGGTCTGGTCGATTCTGCTCCAAGATCGAGCACATCGGCACCCTCTTCCACAAACCGAAGAGCTTGTTTGAGGGCTGCAGATTCGACTTCTGTCTGATTTAACAACCCATCGCCCGAGAAGCTATCGGGCGTGAGGTTGATGATACCCATGATATAGGTTTTTTTGTCAAAATTAGGGAAGAGATCGGATCGCATAGCTGCCTCAGGGAGTTTGGAACCTGGCTTCTGCCATCAGCTCAACTGTCGCGATGTCAGGACCAAGGGAGTAGACAATGGTGCTACAAGGGATCGCTCTGCTCTCGGAGAGCGGCAGGGCGGCTTCCCAGCGGCGAAAACCAACGGGATTTCCATCTTCATCAAAGGCGATTGCCAATAGCCACAACGAAGCAATTTGACGACTGTCAGTCTCAATATTGATTTCGCCTTCAACATAGGCGATGGGATAGTCTTCAGATAATCTGATCTGGCTGTTAACGATTTCTGTTTCAGCATAGCGGTCATCATTCGGCATTGTAGGTAACCAGGAATCAACCTGTACCTCTAAATTGTAAACTTCTGGCACGTGGGCAGGGAAAGAGGCTAACACAGGCAAAGAGCTTTCGGCTGGCAGCAGGTTGAGCGGAGCAAAAACAACCATTTCACTTATAAGGTCACCCTCTGTTGATTTCAGTGTGAAGGTGACTGACGGGTTTTCGAGCGTTTCTTCACTATTGTTTCGGATCAGTGCAAGGCAGTTGAGCTCACCCAAGGAATTGGGGTAACAAGAAGGCTCGCCCTGTAATGTGAGCGGTCCAGAGGAGGTTGTTGTTTGAGTTTGCTGAGACTGGACTGTGCTTGTAGGAGCTGGTATGGAGGTGGCGGTTGGTAGTGGGGTTGGGGTGACCGGGATCTCCAAAACCGTACCGACGCTCATCCAGTTGGGCGTTACTGAGGGATTGGCTGCCATCAGCTCATCGAGGGAGATGCCATAGTAAAAAGCGATTGCCATCAACTCATCACCTTTTCCAATGGTCCAGGTAACCGGAGCGGGGGTTGGGGTTGATGTGGCGGTCGGGGTGAGGGTGGGTCTCTCGGTTGCTGTCAGGCTGGGGGTGAGGGTATGGTTAGGCTGAAGGGTTGGGGCGTTGGTTGACACTACCGTTTTGGTGGAGGGGTATTCAATTTCTACCAGACAGCCAGATAGACCTACCAACGTAAATATAAAAAACAAAAGCAGAAAAGTTTTGGATCGTTTTAAGATCATTTTTTGATTATATCAGTGTAGATAGATGGCTAAAAATAGGTGTCAACGGCGGATTTTACGTACTGACTAACCGCAAAACCAATCGTAAAACCAACTTGATTTCTGATCAGAGAGTCAAGTTAGGGTAGAACTGACCTTTCTTGACCACGGTTCCGACCAGGTTGGTGCCGTAGCGATAGCTCAGTTTACGATAATCATTCACGGCCAGGATCAACAGATCTGCCTGCTTGCCTGGTTCGATGGAACCCACCAATTGATCTCTTAAGACCGCTTTGGCAGAATTAATTGTCGAGGCTGCCAGAGCTTCAGCTGGGGTGAGCTTTAGGTAGCGGCAGGAGAGTGCCTGGATAAACTGCATGGATTCGTTCCAGGTGGTACCGGGGTTGAGGTCGGTTGCCAGGGCAAGGTAACCGTCGGCGTCAATAATTGCACGGGCAGGCGTGTACTCGCTTTGAGCCAGCCCAAATGGCGTTCCGGGTAAGGAGACTGCCACGGTATCCGATTTCGCCAGGTTCTGAATGTCTTCCAAAGAAGTTTTGACCAGGTGGTCAGCCGAAACAGCACCAAGTTCAGCAGCCAGGCTGGCACCACCCAGATTCTCGAATTCGTCCGCGTGCAGCTTGAGCGGGAAGCCCAGTTGTCTGGCTTCGAGCAGGATCTGGCGCGTTTCCGCCAATTCGAAGACGCCCTTTTCACAGAAAACGTCCACAAAAGGCAGCTCATAACCAATTGCGTGCTCCAGCCACCATTTTTTTGTCTCGGGAAGAGCGGTCTGGCACAGCCAATGTGTGTAGGCAACAGCATCGCCTTCATACTCTATGGGAATGGCATGGGCACCCATGTAGGTGGGCACAACCTCGAGCGGACCAATACGATTCAGTAGCAAGATGGCTTCCAACTGCTTGAACTCAGTTTCGAGGTCCAGCCCATAGCCAGTTTTGGCTTCCATGGTGGTCGTACCGTAACTGAAGGCGCGAATAGCGCGTTCCAGCGATTGAGCAACCAAATCTTCCAAAGAAGCTTTTCGGGTTGCAGTCAGAGTGGCTAAAATTCCACCGCCGGCTGCCATGATTTCCATGTAGGTTTTGCCTTGCAGGCGCATTTCGAATTCGTTAGCGCGGTCTCCCGCCCAAACGAGATGGGTGTGCGGGTCCACAAATCCTGGGACAACCGCCATACCAGCGGCGTCAAAACGCTCTGCCAGTGGATAGCGCGAAAGCAGCTCATCCGAATTGCCGACTTCAAGGAACACACCATCGCGGATTACAATCGCAGCATTTTCGAGGATGGCGGGCTCAGACATGCGCATACCTCGGCGCGCGCCACCAGCCATCGTTGCGCATTGGGAGATATTATGGATGATTTTCATAGGCTAATTGTAATTGAACTTAGCCCTCACTTAAGGTTGATTGAATCGTATCGTTCAACTAGATTACGCCAAATTGCTTGAATGTCTTATAAATCGCGTCGTCCTCAACCTCCGGCGCAATGAAATCAGCAGCAGCTTTGGTTTCAGGGCGGGCACCGCCCACAGCTATGCCAATACCTGCCATCTTGAGCATGCTGACATCATTGCCGCCGTCGCCAATTGCCAGGCATTCCTCTGCTTTAATACCAAAGTGATCCAGGAAGGTTTGCATACCAACATCCTTACCACCGGATTTTGGTGCCAGGTCCACAGAATGGGGGTTCCAGCGAACAGCCTGGCATTCCGGGAGTGCCTGACGCAGGAAATCGTCCATGTCTTCATGGACAAAAGGAATAATGGAGAGAATTTGGTCTTTGTCAATTTCGTCATTGGAAAGCAAAGGTGGAACAGGGCTGTTGAAGCTGTCATAGAATTTCTGGACACCGTCGTTAAAACCATTGATAGTAATCAAATTACGCTGATGGTAGGAAGCATAAAACTTGTATTCAAGACCCAGTCGGATACTTTCATCGACCCAAGCGCGTTCGAAGGGGGCAAAACGCAGTGTCGTTCCATCGGGCAGGTAGCAATACTGACCATTTACGGTCACGTAACCGTCAAATTGCATGGCAGCGATTGGTCCACCATCACTGGCAGTCAAATTGCGCCCAGTGGCAGCAATTACCTTGATACCATTTTGGCGTGCCCGCTCAATTGCTTTCACGGCGGATGACGGAATCAGGTGGGTTTTCGGGTCAGTCAGCGTGTGGTCGATATCAGTAAAGATGGCTTTAATGTTAGGCATGTTTTTTCCTCTGGTTGGGTTAGGAATGATTATAGCAGCGGGTTGTCGTCCTTTGCTCGCAAAGCGCGACAAAGAAAAAGCCGGCTTCCGAATTTGAAGCCGGCTTACGAATTCATCTTTCAGGCTTACACCTTCGAAATCGCGACGAAGATAAACGGGCGGCGTTTGGTCTCTTCGTTTATGTAAGACGTAACCAGCCCCTGGATCTCCCTTTGCATGTTCTTGGCCGGCGACTGCGTGAGGCGGTGGATGCGCTTGCGTAACTCATCAAACAATTCCGTCGATTCATCCTGCGCGATAAAGCCGCGGCTAAGGATTTCGAGGTCCTTGAAAGCGCCATTTCCCTTATCCAGGAACAAATTGATTAAAACCACGCCGTCCTGGCTGAGCAGGGCGCGATCACGCATAGTGGAGCGATCAATGTCGCCGACGCCGGTACCATCCACAAACACGTAGCCACCTGGGATGCGTTCGCCCAGTTTGAGTTCGCCATGGCGAAGTTCAATCACGCGGCCATTTTCCACCAGGGCAATCTGTGCTTCGTCCATACCAATTTCCATTGCCAGGCGTTTGTGTTGGCGTAGCATGCGAGTTTCACCGTGGATGGGGATCAGATAGCGCGGGCGCACCAGGTGTAACAAGAGTTTCATTTCTTCCTGGCTGGCATGACCGGAGACATGCACGTCTTCGATGGCAGAATAAATCACTTCCGCGCCTTGTTCCATCAAACGGTTAATGGCGCGATAGATTCCTTCTTCATTTCCAGGAATGGGAGAGGAGGAGAGCACTACGGTGTCGCCTTCCTGGATAGAAAATTGGCGGTTGGTGTTATTTGCCAGGCGCCCCAGGATGGAAGTGGGCTCACCTTGCGAGCCAGTGACCAATAGGACAACTTTGCTGTCGGGCATTGAAAGCGCAACGTCGACCCCAACCACCTGACTTTCATCGTAGTGCAAGTAGCCCAATTCTTTGGCAATACGAGCGTTCTCGATCATGCTCAAACCAGTAAAACTGACTTTACGGTCATAACGTTTGGCGGTGTCAAGTACCTGCTGCATACGGGAAATCAGGCTGGCAAAGGTGGCAATGATGATACGACCGCGAGCTTTTTGAAAAACACGATCGAAAGCTGCGTCGATCACCCGTTCTGAAGGGGTCCAACCTGGTTGTTCGGCATTGGTTGAATCTGCCAACAGGGCAAGCACACCGCGACCGCCGAGTTCGGCAAGTTTGCCATAATCGGTAGGAATGCCATCTACAGGTGTGTGATCAAACTTGTAATCACCAGTATGGACGATCAGCCCGGCAGGCGTGTCAATCCCCAGTCCAACACCATCGAGAACAGAATGGCAGACATGGAAAAAATCCACCTTAAATGGACCAATTTGGACAGTTTCGCCGGCATGAACGTCGATTAGTTTGGCTTCCTTGCCAAGATTGCGGCGGTTGAGCTTGTTTCTGATCAACCCATTGTTCAGCGGTGTAGCGTAAACTGGCGCATTGACATGCTCGAGCACATGCCCGATAGCACCGGTGTGGTCTTCGTGTCCATGGGTAACGACGATTCCGACTACCTGGTCAGCCCGTTGTTTAACGTATTCGAAATCCGGGATGATATAGTCGATCCCAATCATGTCGCTATCCGGAAACATCATTCCAGCATCCACGATCAGAATCTGGTGGTCGTATTCATAGACGGTCATATTTTTACCGACTTCACCCAGACCACCGAGAGGGATGATTTTGATTTTCTTATTCTTCATATTTAATTCCTATTCTTACATAATAAACCGGCTTCTAGCCGGATCGTTTTCTAGTTTGGAAATAAGCGAAATGGCTCATTTCCCCCGCCAAAGTATAGCACAATCGTAGGGCAAGGGTCAACTTGCGCATAGAGAGATAGCGACAAGAAAGGTTCTTTGCTGTTTCAAGTCTTCTTCAGGTGCAGGTTAGTCAAGCTCCGGTCGTAAGGAAAGGGTTTATCCGCCTCCGATAGCGCTCCTAATAAACCTGGCGGTTTGGGTTACCTTAACACGATAATTGAGCATCAGCCCTGAAGCACAGTTCTGCTTCGAGATTCTTGACTGAGAAGCCGGAATGCGTGTATACTTTGTGAACTTGCCGAAGTGGCGGAACAGGCAGACGCGCACGACTCAAAATCGTGTACCCTCGGGTATGTGGGTTCGATTCCCACCTTCGGCATCAAAAAAGCCCCTCCAATATTGGAGGGGCTTTTGACTTACTTACCCAGGTCTGCATTTACCGGATTTCTTAGTTGTTTCTGGCGATGTAATGCTTGCTCTTACATTGCCTGACTTTGCAGTGTGTGTCCTGGCATAACTGCCAGGTGGGGCTGATAAGCATTTCTCTGCGAGTCTGATTGGCACTCGCAAGTCCAAGAGCTTTGTGTAGATTTTTGGCTGAACTTCTGACGAAGCAACCGCGTTCGGTATCGAATACGTGACAGCATTGGTTAATTTTGGTTAAATGGAACATCCCTTTTCCTTTCTTGTTAAGGTACGCAGACCTAAGGAATCGAAAACCAACTTTGGTTAACGAGTCGAATCAAGAAATTGGGATGGTGGATGGGGTTATCATAGCAATTGCGTTTTTACCGCATAACAATAGTTTACTGCATCGTTTTGCGTTGTCAAGAATAATCGAGAAGCAGTTGTATTTTGTACGTTAGGAGGGGGAGGTCGATAATTAGTTGAATATTCAACTAAAATACAAATATATCCTTATAGTAGGTTGCATATTTGTTGAAAGAATGGTGGAAAATTCACAAATATTCACAAATGTGTTGAAATCACACTTGGTTTGTGCTATACTCTCAAAATAAATTATCAGATAATTGGCATCGGCGGCAGGGGACCGGTGCGAAAGGATTGCCAGTAATTGGGGAGCGCATTAGTGGCAATCTTTTTTTTAATTCGGACTTTGGAAAAACGCCACACTGACACCGTCTCCGCCTTCACTATCTCCCCCTCTTTCCCATCGTAAAACATAAACAGAATGACGTAAGGTGTCCCGGACAGTCTCACGTAAGGCTCCTGTGCCTTTGCCGTGAATGATCCGACCAAAGGGTAAACCAGAACTGAAGGACTGTTCCAGGTAATGGTCGAGTTTATCGAGCGCGTCTTCAACCCTTAAACCGCGTAAATCCAACTCCATGGGTACGCCTGTGATGCTCGGTAGCGTTGTCCGCCCTTTTTTCTCAACTGGTTTTTCCTGGGCAGGGGTAGTCTCTTCAATGACGTTTCTGCGGCTGATGTCCTGAGGCAATAAACGTAAACGCACAGCACCCGCCTGAACTTCAAACTGGTCTCCGTCAATAGCTGTCACGATACCTTCAACCCCTAATTTTTTAATCTGGACCTTTTGCCCAACCTGGATCGGACCGGTAGGTTTGTGGGACAGGTGGGTTTGCTTGCGGCGAGGGAGCTGCTTTTCGGAGTGTTTTTGCTCCAGTTCAACCAGTTTCTCCTCAACTTCTGCCAGTTCTACTTTTTTCTCCGGTTCAGCACTGAGACGCTTGATCACTTTTTGCAGATCACGAACCTGGTCACGCAATTGCTCAAGGTCATTTTCAGCCTGTGTGTGAGCTTCATCCAATATCTTATCCCGCTCACTTTCAATTTTATTGAGCTGCCTTTCAAGTTCAGCCTCTTTCTTTTGAGCGGATAGCAGGGCTTTTTCAGAGGCAGTGAAATTCTTATTAGCAAGATTACGCTGTCGATGTATCTCTTCCAACAAATCATCCACATGTAAATCATCAGGGTTTATTTCTCTACGGGCAGCTTCTAAAATCTCGGGGTCCAGCCCCAGTCGTTCTGCAATCGCGAGCGCATTGGAGCGCCCAGGCAGCCCAATCATCAATCGATATGTGGGCATGAGTGTTTCCGGGTCAAATTCCAGGCTGGCATTGGTTACTCCAGCTGTTCCATGTGCGTAACTCTTAAGTTCCGGGAAGTGGGTGGCAACAAAACAGGTGATGCGCAGTTTGAGCATATAATCCAACACAGCCCGAGCCAGGGCCGAACCTTCCTGGGGGTCAGTGCCAGAGCCCAGTTCGTCCAGCAGAACCAGAGAACGTGAGTTTGCTTTGCGAAGGATACGCACGAGCTGGCTGATATGTCCCGAAAAAGTGGAGAGCGATTGTTCAATCGATTGCTCATCACCGATATCCGCAAAAACATCCTGAAAAACACTGATGCGTGAACCCGAACGTGCTGGAATCTGCAGCCCAGCTTGCGCCATCAGAACCATCAACCCGATAGTCTTGAGGGTCACAGTTTTACCGCCGGTATTAGGTCCAGTCAGGACAACGGCAAAAGTCTTGCGGTCCAACTCGACATCAATCGGTACCACTTTGTCGGGCGCCAGCAAGGGATGACGCGCTCTGATCAGGTGGATCAGGCTGCCGGGATGGTCTG
>CAZDPK010000033.1:0-20190 GCA_964507335.1 uncultured Anaerolineaceae bacterium
CATAAACCTTGGCACCGGCACCGTATCCAGCAGCCGAAATGCGACCAGCCACGTCGCCAATGTGCCAGGAAAGCTGCTGGTCCGCCATGATCTGGGCTGTTGCCTGGGCGACGGCGTTGATGGTGGCGTTTTCGATCAGCGCCGGCAGCCCGTTGCTCATCCGCAGCACGTTCATCGCAGAAATCAACTCGTAGGCGCTGACGCTCTGCAACGGTGCCTGTGAGTCTTTTGCCTCTGTTTTCAAGGTCGGACTGCCCAAATTGACCAACAACAGCAGTAGGCAGAGGATTGAAAGGTAGTTCTTTCGCAGCTTATGCATGTAATTTATATACCACAGATTCCAAGAGAAGAAAAATCGAGGGTGTATGCGGCCAGGCAAAAAACAGATCGCCAGGTTTCGCTTACAACGCCCCTCTATACCTCTCTATGCATCGGTCTTACCCTCGGCCATATGCTATTCGCATGTAGAGAGAGCGTAGAGCTCCTCAAAGGTCATGCCAAACGTATCGATGAAATATTGCTGAAATAATTCCAGAGTATGGACATAGACATCTTCTATCTGGGGATCATTGTAGGCGTTGACAAAATACTCTTCTACAGTCATTTCGTTATTGCTGCACCAAATATCGACATACTCATCGGTTTCGAAGAAATAGTCAAAACTTGCGCCACCCGCATAGTTATCATCCGCGCCTACACTCACTTTTCTCTCAGCAAAATTGTAAGTGATGACAACGCGATACTCGTCACTTAAGGGTGTAAAAAACCGTATGTCAAACTCTTTCTCTCCCCATTCCGGGCGGTGAATTTCGATGTTATAGTCTCTTCCACCACGCTGTTCATAAAGGCAAACCGCGTTGGGCTTATCAGGAAAGAATCCAAGGTTTTTAAGCGTCGGGGGCTCATAGGGCAGGGCGAACAGTTTTTCAGCACTCATGTTGAAGGTTTTCTTCACAATCTCGTCAAAAAAGCGCACAGGCGCAAGTAATGCATCTTCACCTTCCATTACGTCAAAAGCAGCGCGGATTGCTTGCTCCACACTGGGGCGATGTTCTTCACCCAGGTTATTACTTCCGTCGATGGTGTTGTAAACATAGTTCATGAGCTCTTCACCGTCTTTGACCATAAAGCACACGTATGCCTTGTGAACGCCATAATAACCAACCGATACCTTGTAATCACCCTCCAGATACGCTGAAGTTCGAATTATATTTTCATCCCATTCAAATTGAGCTGGTCCCCACGCGGTGTGGTTGATGGTGAAAGAGGCATCTTCGCTGTCATAGTAGGCTTGGTGGCTGTTAGTATCGAGGCGAAAGCCGAGTTCTTCCAAGGTGGAGGGGATTACGAAATCCTTTTGTTCAAGGTTTTGGTAAATAGTTTCAATTTGTGACATGTCGTCCACGGAGGTTTGGGCCAGAAAGAGCCCCCGCAAATTAATCAGTCCTGCAAGTGGTGAGAGATCAGTGATAGTCGAATTGTCCAGCAAAAGAACTTGCAGATTTACCAGACTAGATAGCGAACTATAATCCGATGCCTGACTGCCGGAAAGGATCAATAATTGTAGATTAGTCAACCCAGCGAGGGGTGAAACATCCGAGACGGGATTGCCAGCCAGTGACAGGCTGGTCAGTTTTGTCAACCCCTGCAGTGGGGCTATATCAGTTACTGCATGGTCAGACAAATCGAGGATTTCAAGACTGGTGAAGTTCTCCAGTCCCCTGAGATCCGTAATCGGCGTTACTTCGGTAATGTAGCCTTCCAATTCATTGCTGAGATTCATTCTGGTAACCGCCTGTGCCTCGGCCAGGGTAATTTCACCTTCAGTTTTACCCATTGTGCCACGCACCAAAGCTTCTAATATCGGATCAGAAAACGAGATGTTTACGGGCACTTCCGGTGTAACCAAAGCAGAGGTCGGTGTGACCTCTTCAACCTGGATCGTTGGGGGAGCTACCTCAGAGGGTATGCTACAGGCGGCGAGGCTAATAATCAGCCAAATGAACAGGATTGTGTACAGTGTCTTTTTCAATGAAATATAGCTCCTAATTATCATCAGCGTGCAACGTGAGAAGGTAATCATCTTTTTTAGTAAGTTAATCTGCTAAAAAAATGAGTACCGACAGAAATTTTACTCACTTCAGTTATTATTTGTAGAGATCTGCAAATTTTAACCAGTTATCAAGTGCAAATCTAAACAATTTCTTGCAATTGAGGGTTTTACGCTAACGCTTCTTGTCTTTTTAACGAAACCTCGTTACATCTCTAAATTGAGATAAAATATTCCTGAGGCTCTTATGACTAAACTTGTCGTTCAAATCCCTGCCTACAATGAAGCCGGGCATTTACCCATCGTGCTTTCAGAGATCCCCCGCCAGATCCCCGGAATTGACGAGGTGATCGTGTTAGTTATCGATGACGGCTCTTCGGACGACACTGCCAGGGTGGCTTTGGAAAATGGCGCTGATTATATCTTGCGACACCGGCGCAACCGCGGTCTCTCTCGCGCTTTCATCAGCGGGATCCAATTTTGTTTGGCACTGGGGGCTGATATTATCGTCAATACCGATGCAGACAACCAATACCCTGGCAATCAGATCAGCAAATTGATCGACCCGATTTTGCAGGGTCGGGCTGACCTGGTGATCGGGGATCGCCAGACCCTTGAGAACAAGCATTTTTCACCCCTCAAACGCATGATGGAACACCTGGGCAGTCGTGTGATTCGCCGGGTATCAAACACAAATGTGCCTGATACGGTCAGCGGTTTTCGCGCTTTTTCGCGCTACGCTGCGCTGCGCATGCAGGTCTACAACCCCTATTCTTACACGCTGGAAACACTCATTCAAGCCGGCAAAGGCCTGATGAAAATCGAAAGCGTTCCTATTGAAACCAACGCTACGACGCGAGCTTCCCGCCTGCATAAAGGTATGTTTAACTTCATCTGGAAGCAGGGCGGCGCGATCATTCGTTCCTACGTACTTTACCAACCTTTACGCACTTTTCTCTCGATTGGGGGTGTGTTGTTCCTGATTGGCGCGGCACTGCTCGGTAGGTTTTTGATCTACTATCTCTTCTTAAATGAGAGTTCACGTTTTATTCAGTCTGTTTCTATTGGCGGCACCTTCCTGGTAGCGGGTATCACCCTGATCATGTTTGGCTTCCTGGGCGATGCCATGCGTGCAAACCGCCAGATATCGGAAGAGAGTATGATCCATCAGCGGGATCAGGCACTCCTTCAGCAGCCAGCTGACCTGCGTGAATTCCAGGGTCACCCAATTTATTCGAAGCATTACCCTGTGGTTTAGCAATCCCCAATCCCTTCTTCGATAAAGTTGAATTAGGGTCTTCTATCAACGAAGCGATTCTTAAATTTTATCTGCTGCACAAAATTTTTGAGATTCCAGCAGTTCGCTATGCTATACTTAAAACTCACCAGGAGCAGCATTCACCATTTATTCTTGTTGCCGGGTTAGGTGAGGAAATAGTCGTAAAGGGATAATGTAAACCAGTCGTGTCTTTCGTTCATTTGCATGTTCATTCTTCTTATTCTGTCCTGGATGGTCTTGCCAATCCAAAGGATTTGGTTAAATACGCCAAAGACCTGGGTATGAACGCGCTGGCTTTGACCGACCACGGCACCATGTTTGGCACATTGAACTTCTTTAGTGAGGCAATTAAAGAAGGAATCAAGCCTATCATTGGGTTGGAAGCTTACGTTGCCCCTCGTTCCATGCTGGATAAGGATGTAAGCAAAGACAAGAAGCCATACCACTTGCTTTTGCTTGCCAAAAACATGACTGGTTACAAGAACCTGCTCAAAATTGCCTCAGTCTCGCAATTGGAGGGCTTTTATTACCATCCACGCGTTGACAAAGCCTTTTTGGCGGAGCATTCGGAAGGCTTGATCGGCACTTCTGCCTGCCTGGCAGGTGAGATCCCGCGCGCGCTCAACGACAACGACCTGGCAAAAGCTGAAAGCAGCCTGAACTGGTACAGGGAAGTCTTCGGTCCGGGCAATTTTTACCTCGAACTGCAGGACCATAACATTCCGGAGCTCTTCCGGGTCAACCGCCTGATGGTGGAATTGGCGAAGAAGACCAACACACCCCTGGTAGCGACCAACGACGTACACTACGCCCGCAAAGAGGATGCCGATCTACAGGATATCTTGCTATGCGTTCAAACCGGAAAATTGCTGAGCGATACCAACCGAATGCGCATGTCCGACGACAGTTACTACCTGCGCAGCCCAGAGGAGATGCAGTCGATTTTCTCGCAGGTGCCTGAAGCATTGACTAATACCGTCCTGATTGCTGAGCAGTGCGAGGTGGACCTGAACCGCACCAGTTATCACCTGCCAAAATTCGAAGTGCCGGTAGGCGAGAACGCAGAATCTTTCCTGCTGGATCTATGCCAGGAAGGGCTGCGCCAAAACATCCCTGACAGGGCAGACTCGCCTGAAATCCAACAGCGTCTCGATTATGAACTGGGTGTGATCAATCAGATGGGTTTTGCGGAATACTTCCTGATCGTTTGGGATCTCTGCCGCTTCTCCCGGGAGCGAAACATTTGGTACAACGTGCGCGGCTCGGGGAACGGCTCGCTGGTCGCTTTTGCCCTCGATATCACTTCGGTCGAACCGCTCGGTTATTACCTGCTTTTTGAGCGCTTCCTCAACCCGGACCGCATCACGATGCCCGATATCGATCTTGATTTTCAAGACGACCGCCGGGCAGAAGTGATGGAGTATTGCAACCAAAAATATGGCGCTGATAAAGTTGCGCAAATTATCACTTTTGGTACCATGGCTGCAAGGGGAGCCGTCCGGGATGTTGGGCGCGTGATGAACATCCCCCTGGTGGAGGTTGACCGGGTCGCAAAATTGGTGCCACCTCCGGTTCAGGGCAAAAATGTGCCGATGGTAAAGGCGCTTGAGACGACCCCGGAGTTGAAAGACCTGTACGATTCCAACGATCAGTATAAACGGCTGATCGATGTGGCTGGCCGAATGGAAGGGAGCATCCGCAATGTAGGAACGCACGCTGCCGGCGTGATCATTAGCGACCTGCCGTTGACTGAATATCTGCCGCTGCATCGCCCTACCAGTCAGAGCGATGAGCTGCCCATCAAATCGGTGGCACAGTACGATATGGCGGGCATCAATGAGATGGGACTGCTCAAGGTCGACTTTTTAGGGCTGACTACACTGACCATCATGGCGAAGGCCTGCGAATATATCAAAGAACGACACGGCATCAATCTAACCCTCAGCAACATCCCGATCGATGACGCTAAAGTTTTCGATTATATTGGCGAAGGGCACACATCGGGGCTCTTCCAACTTGAAGGCGGCGGGATGACCCGCTACCTGGTGCAAATGCAGCCTAAAACAATCCAACATGTGATCGCAATGGTGGCACTATACAGACCGGGTCCAATGGAGATCATCCCCAATTACATCGCCAATATGAAAGGCGAGGTGCCGGTCAGCTACCAGCATGAAAAACTAGAGCCGATCCTGAAAGAAACCTACGGGCACACCGTTTACCAGGAACAAATCATGCTGGCTGCCATGCAGTTGGGTGGATACTCGCCTGGGGAATCTGACGATTTACGCTCGGCAGTCTCGAAAAAGAGTGAAGAAAAGGTCAAAAAACACAGATCAAAATTTGTCAATGGAGCGGTTAAGAACGGAATCAATAAAGCGACCGCCAACGAAATTTTTGACCATTGGGAAGCTTTTGCGTCTTACGGTTTTAACAAGAGCCATGCCACCAATTACGGTATCATGGCGGTCAAAACAGCCCACCTGAAATACCATTACTCAGTTGAATACATGACCGCACTGCTTTCGGCCTGGAAGAACGATAACGAAAAATGCGCTCTCTACATCGCAGAATGCCGTGAAATGGGCATCGAGGTTTTGCCTCCGGATGTCAATAGCAGCAGTTACGATTTCACCATCGAAGACCGCCCGGATGGTACGACGGCAATCCGGTTTGGATTAGGTGCGGTAAAAAACGTAGGACAAGCACCTGTAGAAGAGATCATCCGGGGACGCGAAGACTCCGCAGATCGGATGAATCGGGAATTTAGCAGTTTGAATGACTTTGTGAAGCGGGTTGATCTGAGAAAAGTTGGCAAACGTCCGCTGGAATGCCTGATCAAGGTAGGTGGGCTGGATCAGTTGGGTGAACGCGGTTCACTGCTGGCATCCATTGACCAGATCGTAACCGTCTCTACCAGCCATTTCAGGGCCAAAGAAATGGGTCAGATGGATCTGTTTGGCGGCATGTTAGTTGAAGATACACCTCTGCTTGTTCTTCAGACCCAGACTCGAATGAGTAAAAAAGACCAACTTGATTGGGAAAAAGAATTGCTGGGTATGTACATCTCTGATCATCCCCTGAATGCCTATTTACGCCAGGTTGAAAACAAGATCAGCCACAATTCAAATGCCCTGGCTGAAACGGAAGAAAACGGAAAAGTGACCGTTGGAGGAGTTATTAACAAACTTCGACCGTTCCGTACCAAGAAAGACACAATGATGGCGTTTGCGACTCTTTCGGACACCTTTGGCGATATGGACCTGGTTTTATTCCCAAAAACCTGGGAGCAATACCAGCAGATCATTGACGTAGGGACAGCATTGTTGGTGGAGGGAAAAGCCCAGCACCGCGACAGCAAGGTCTCGATTTTAGTGGACAAAGTTTCACAGATCGAGAGTAGTAGCGATCAGGCTGAGGGCGGTGATTCCATGTCCGGCCCTTTTTATGAGCTTACCATCGAACGCAACTTGCCCGATATGCGCCTGCTTTCCAGGTATGCCTGGCCTCCAGCCCTGCCTGAGGATGACACTGAGCACGAAGTTCTTAATGAGGAATCGGATCAGATCTATTCCGAAACCCCTCCCTGGGAAAATGAGCCCGAATTTATGGATGATCCCTTCTTTGAGGAACAGATCGTAGAGTCGATTTTTGTTGAAGAGACTGTCACCATTGAAATGGAGATTTCGACCTCTATTGAACCCGAGTCGGAAAAGTTGAGTCCTAAGGTGGAGAGCCCCAGCGACGTAATTGAATACATCGATGAGGAGTTGGTCAGTCAGCTGCCAAGTCAGATTTTAGTGCTCACGCTGCAGCCATGTGAGTCTCGTGAAAAGGACCAGCGTCGGCTCAGCAAGTACTATGGATTGTTGTGTTCGCATCCCGGTCGGGATGTGTTCGGGTTCCGCTTGATGGGACCGGAAGGCTGGCGCGTGGTCTATTATCCCAACTTCCCCATTGAGATCAGTGATTCGATCGTTACACAGTTGGAACTAGAACTGGGCAAAGAAAACGTGCTCTGCCAGACTTACAGCCCGAACCTCACCTTCTAATTTATCCAAGAATTCCTCGTTATACCCGGCAACCTGATTTCGTTGCTATAATTTAGCTATCGAAATCTTAAACAGGAAGTAGCGATGAAGACGATTGATTTAGCTTTACTTGGGTTTGGGAATGTTGGCAAAGCTTTTGCCCATCTACTGATAGCAAAAAAGCAAGAATTGCAAGATGACTATGGTTTTTTAGCTCGCATCATTGCAATCTCCACCAAAAAACATGGAATTTGCATCGACCCGGATGGGATCGATGAAATGGCGTTGCTTCACTTGTTGGACAGCAGCAAGCCGCTGGACCTGTCTGTTCTGGACAGGATGGATTTTGAAGGGGATACCTTTGAGTTCATCCGGCAAATACCCGCCCAGGTATTGGTTGAGACTACACCGGTTAATCCGCAATCGGGTTTACCAGCCCTGGATTACCTGCGCGCAGGAGCAAGACAGGGGCTGCACCTGATTACCGCCAATAAGGGTCCGGTGGTCTACGGTTTTCGAGAACTGACAGAACTAACCAGGCAGCACAACAGGCTCTTCCGATTCGAATCAGCTGTGATGGATGGCGCACCGATTTTCTCGCTTTTCAGGAGTCCGCTGGCAGGGGCAAGACTGCATGGTTTTTATGGCATCCTTAATTCTTGTACTAATTTACTGCTTGAGCGCATGCGCAATGGCGAAACGCTTGAAGAGGCGATCGAATATGGCGCGTCAATCGGCATTACCGAGACCGACCCCAGCAACGATGTGGATGGTTGGGATGCCGCCATTAAAGTAGCCGCGCTTTCCAATGTTTTGTTGGGACAAAACCTGACCCCCATGGATGTGCAACCGACTGGTATTCGAGGGGTTACCCCCGATATGATTGCCTCAGCAGAAGCCCAAGGAAAACGATGGAAACTGGTTTGCCAGGGCGGTTGGAAAGATGACATTTACACGGTGAGCGTAAAGCCAGAGATGGTGAGCGCGGATTCACCGCTTTATACAGTTGACGGAACCTCTTCGTTTGTGAGCTTTGAGTTGGATGTGCTGCCTGGATTGGGCGTTCTTGAGAAAGACCCCAGTCCCAAAACCACTGCCTTTGGGCTGCTGGCAGACCTGATCGACATCGTTAAAAGCGAGACTAGATGAGCATAGCCTACCTGGGGTTGGGCACCAACCTGGGCGATCGGAAGGAAAACCTTCGCAAAGCTATCGAAGCGATTGCGCTGAAATTGAGCGTCTGCAAGCAATCTTCAATCTACGAAACAGCTGCCTGGGGTTACACCGACCAACCCGATTTTTTGAACCAGGTGATCGAGGTCGAGACCGGCCTGACCCCTCTGCGACTGCTCAATTTCTTGAAGAGGACCGAGGTTGAACTGGGACGCATTGAGAACTTCAGGTATGGACCTCGATTAATCGATATTGACATCCTTTTCTATGATGATTTGGTAAAGAACACCAGCAGGCTGCAAATTCCACATCCAAGAATCCCTGAGCGGGCATTTGTTTTGGTACCCTTGAATGAGATCGCTCCGGCATTGGAGCACCCTGTTTTGGGGAAGACAATCACCGAGCTATTGGAAGATGTGCCTGATAAGGCGGGGGTCAGGCTGTGCAAATAGCTTTGGCGATTGCCGCACTGTGTTTGCCTGGTTTAGCCTGGTGGCTTTGGCTGGGGGACCACAAGCAAGATGGCGGCGAGGCGTTGGCGAGGATTTTTGCAGTCAGTGCCAGTTTCATAACCCTGGTGGCACTGGCTTTTTACACCGTTCGGCTCAGTTTCACCCCGTTGGCAATCGGGCTGCTGCTCAGCCTGTGTATTGGGTTGGTACTGGCAGGATTGATCCACAGTTGGAAAACTGCCTTCAATACGACCTGGCTGGCTACCCTGCTGGTTCTGGCGATCTTTGTAATTTGGCGGTTGTGGCAGGCGAGAGAACTTGTTTTCCCCAATTGGGTCGACTCTCAGCATCATGTCCTGATCATTCGAAAAATCATCGAGAATCGTGGGATTCCGAGCACCCTTGAACCGTACTTGCCCGGACCTTTTTACTATCATTTCGCTTTTCATGCGGTAACTGCATTTTTCTCAGTATTGAGTGGGCTGGCACCCGAACAGGCTGTTTTGGTGTTGGGGCAGGTCTTGAATGCCTGCGTTGGTATTTCAGTTTATGCCCTCGCAAAGGCAATTGGCAGGGATTGGCGTGTTGGTATGCTGGCAGCGTTTTTTGTAACCTTTGTGACCAAAATGCCTGGCTACTACCTTACCTGGGGGCGCTACACATTGCTGATGGGCGTGATGATTTTGCCTGTCGCAATGGCGGAGGTTATATCCGTAAAAACACGCCACGAGCATTGGTGGCAAATGACAGGGTTAGCCCTCCTTATAGCCGGCACACTGTTGAGCCATTACTTCACGGCGTTTCTGTTGGTGTTATTCCTCGGTTTTTTCGGTCTGCAATGGTTGTTAGAGACAATCAAGGCAACATCCATCCAATGGGAACCGATCTTGAGTGTGGCAATTTCTGCAATCATAGGATTGGTTTTTTCCTTACGTTGGTATTATCGGATATTTGTTTATTCAAACGCAACCTCCCGACCGTTAATGCGGATGTTGGAGCCAGCGACACTGGAAGGTGCCTGGGATTACCTTCTTTCCATTGTGGGTCCGGTCAGTAGCTATGTATTGATAGGGTTGGGTCTCGTTGGATTACTATGGGCGGCATTCCACACAAAAATGTTCTACTTTTTCAGTTGGGCGCTGCTAGTAATGATCTTATCCCTCCCCACCGGTTTCCGGCTCATGAATTTCCGGTACGATTACTATGCCTTGATCGTTTTTATCCCAATCGTCATCACCTCTGCTTATGTGATCAATTTATTTTTCGAAAGATTTATTACCAAAAAAGGACTTGTAACGAACCTAATCCTGTTAACAGGCTTGGCATTAAGCGTTTCCGGAGCGTTTCAAAACCGTCGAGCAATCAATCCAGATACCATCCTGGCATCCAAATCAGATCTTGTGGCTCTTCAATGGATCGAGAACCACACGCCCGACGAGGCGCGCTTTTTCATCAATACCGTCGGATGGAGTGCGAACAACTATCGTGGTGTGGATGGGGGCGGATGGATTATGCCTATTACCGGCAGGTGGAGTATCGTTCCAACCATTTTCTACCCAATGAGCGGCGATGAAGAGTTTGTCAAGAATACCGTTGACTTGGGATTGAGAGCAAGTTCGATCACCGTATGCGATGAAAAGTTCTGGTCCCTGGTTTACGATGCCGAGATCAATTATCTCTACATCAAAGAAGGAACAGGTAGTTTACAGCCTGATGCATTAACTGCTTGTGAGGGTGTCCGACAGCTCACACAAATCGAGGATATTCACATCTACCTGGTAAACAACACAGGGGATACTCCTTGAAGGTATAATTTTTGAAGATTTCTCGTTGAATTGAGAATGCACATGCAATGGGTTGAAGCTAAAACACTGATTACGATTTTCATAATGCTGCTTGTTCCCGGTTGGGCGTTTTTGGCAGGGACTGGTCTTTGGCGGCGCTTTGAAGCTCTTGAGCGATGGATCCTGGCAGTTGGATTGGGCATCGCTTTTTATCCAGTTTTGTACTATCTGACCCGCGCCTTGCTCCCATCCATGCGAATGGGGCAAAATAAACTGATTACGCTTATCACAATTCTGTTTCTTATTACTGCCTGGTGCTTACGAAAAGACTGGAAGGAACAGTTTAAACTGGGTAAGTATGCAGGTGCTTTCCTGTTCATCCTTGCTGTAACGCTGTTGACCCGTTTTTGGCTGGCACATAACAATCCCTACCCGGCCTGGACCGATTCGTTACACCACATGCTGATCACTGACCTGGTTGGCACAACCGGGAAACTACCGTTTGACCTTCAACCCTATGCTTTGACAAATTTAGATCAGTACCATTTGGGGTTGTATGCTCTTACTGGCAGCCTGCAAGTGCTGGCAGAAATATCTGCTCATCAGGCACTGCTTTGGATGACACAGACAATCAATGGTTTATGTGGTTTGGGTGTCTTTCTAATCTTATCCAGGAAAGTATCTCCTTTAGCTGGCTTGGTAGGTATGGCAGTGGTTGGTCTCTTCAGTTTTCAACCTGCGCTTTACTTTAACTGGGGTCGCTTTACACAAGCCACTTCACAGTCATTGTTGTTGATTGCGGCATTGCCTACATGGGAAGCAATCCGGGCATGGAGAGAAAACTGGACGGTCAACCGAATGCACGCGCTGTATCTAGCCGGGGTTTCCGGCTTGTTGATTGCGGGCGTTTTTGTGATCCATTTCAGAGCGGCAGCCTTTTTGCTGCCCTTGATTGCTATTATCTGTATTTATGAGTTCGCCTTGGCAATCAAATCCAAGAAAAAAATAATGACAACCTTGCTGGGCATCGCTGTGATAGCGATTGTATCTATTGTGTTGATACTGCCTGCCCTGCTTCCAGCCATGGATTTTTATATTGAAAGAAGGTCTGAACCAGCCCAGCCGTCTGAGGTAGAGGTTGCAGACGACATCGCTGATAATCAGTATTTTGCCAATTACAATATCGAGTCTCTCTACCTGATCGGTGCAAAAAAGTGGATGATTGGATTGACCCTGCTGGGCATGGTGATTGGGTTGTTCCGAAAGAACAGGGTGGTCATTATCATCATGATTGCCTGGTTATTTACGCTTTTCGGTGCAGGTCTGCTCTATCGCCTGAATATTCCGCTCCTGGCTTTTACAAACATGACCAGCATGATGATCATGCTTTATTTGCCGATTGGCGTGATTGTTGGCGTCCTCGCCGAAGACCTGTGGCAGATGTTTTCTCTGGAAAAGTACGACACATGGGCAAATGGACTCCAGTGGACAGCATTGCTGCTGGTTGTGATTGCAGTTCTTTATCGGACCAGCGACGTCCAGTATTACCGCCATTTTATGACTGCAGCAGACGAAAAAGCAATGGACTGGATCGAGAACAACACGCCAAGAGATGCTGTTTTTGCTGTTCATACCTATTATTGGCTGCCAGATTCACCGCACGGATCGGATGCTGGCTACTTCCTTCTTTACTACGCCGACAGGCAAACCACTACCAGTACAATGATTTCAAGCCTAGGACCAGGCTATGAAGAAGTGATGGCTGAGTCTGAAGCCGTGATGAGCCTCTATTCGTCCGCACCTGACATCCCAACCCTGTGCGATATGGGCATACGCTATCTCTACGATGGGGCAAAGAATCCGTTTGATGGCAGCCAGTTTAACATCCCGGCAATTGAACAAGCTGAAGGGATGCAGACCATCTATCAGGATGATGGCATCTCAGTCTACAAGATCTGTAATTAACAGGAAAAAACAGTTTTTTTTATGAATATCTGCATCGTGACCCAACAATATAAAAACGTCATCAGCGGTGTTGGGCTGCATGCCAATAATCTCACCCAATCCTTGCTAAAAGATGGTCATACGATCACGCTATTGCTACCCGAAGACCAGGCACCCCAAGATGACTTACCTGGTTTGACGGTTGTGACGGTAAGGAAGCCTGCCTTCAGTCAAAGCCAGGCAAGATGGCTGCCGCTGAGTTTTTCCTTCAGTACTGCCTTGAGGAAGCTGGAAATCCAGAATAATTTTGACCTGATCCATTTTACTGATGCCCGTGAGTCCTTTTTTTGTCACACGCGTGCCCCAATGATCGGACACGTCAACGACACCTATTCCGCGGAACTCAGGTCTCTGCTTGACTACAAAAAAAACTATCCGGATTGGATATTGCGTTGGCTGTATTACAGCACAGTGCATTTCCTGGAGTCACGCAAACTGCAACGTTTGAAACTCGTGGTTGCCAACAGCCAGTTTACCGCGGACACCATCATTAAGAACTATCCAACGGCTGCTTCCAAGGTCAGACTTTGCTACAAAAGCGTGGATGTTGAGAGATACCAGGAAGTTTTTAGGTATCGGGAGGCAACACCCCCTGATCCAGATCGGCAAGTAATCCTATTTGTTGGAAGCAACATGCATCGGAAAGGTGTGCCGGACTTGATCAAAGCAGCCCCAGGAGTGATCAAGGAGCATCCTGAAATTCAGTTCGTGATTGTTGGAAACGATAAATCGATTTTCCAACTGGAGGGGCTCTGTGCTAGTCTGGGAATTAGCTGCAATTTCGAATTTGAAGGATGGCGATCGCAAGCAGATTTGCTGGGATATTATCAACACGCGACAATTTTCGTGATGCCGTCATTAACCGAAGCGTTGGGAGTAACATTCCTGGAGGCCATGGCTGCTGGCGTTCCCGTGATTGGAACAAACGTGGGTGGTATCCCCGAGATCATCCAGGACGGTATCAATGGTTTACTTGTTCCGGTGAAATCGCCATCATCTATCACGGAAGCAATTAATCATTTATTGTCAGATGATCAGTTGCGTAAAAACCTGGCTGAGAACGCGAGTGGGACACTCAACAATTTTGATGTGAGCAGTATGATGGATTGTACTTACAGGTTATATCGCAAGGTTATTGAGAGTTAACCGCTTAATCCTGACCCTTCAGAGCCTCAAGAATACTTCCTTGAACAGTTGACCTTAAATATTCACTCTTTGCAGACTTCCGGTAAGTTTCCAGCGCACCGTCGGCAATGTTTGATCTTAATCTGTCATTTTGATAAAGGGTTTTAATGGCATCCGCAAGGGCTTGGGGGTTGTTCATTTCGCAAAACCAGGAATCGACCTGGTGTGTCAATAGTTCTCGATTGGCGGTGTTATCACCAACAATAACCGGTTTGCCCATGGCAATCATCTGAAAAACCTTACCTGGAATAACCCGGCAAGCCTTGGCGCTGGCTCCAAAATGTCCACCCAGGCAAATTAGCGAATTTTGAATTTCAATGGGAAGCTGTTCAATTGAAACAGGTTCAGCCAGTTCGACATTTGTAAGACCCTTAACCTTTAGGAACTTTTGAATCTTATCAAATTCCATTCCCCTGCCGATGATCTTAAATTTGATCGCAGGGTCAGCCTGAAGTAGTTCAGCCGCCTCTACCACCACGTCAACCCCGTGCAATGGCAGGTAGGAACAGTAATAAAGTACTGTAGAAATGTGAACTGTTTCAGGCAGAGGGTGAAAAAGGGTGTCATCACAGCCGACAAACACCCGCTTCATTTTTGAAAGTGGGATACCAAAGATTTCATGGAAGTAATCTGCCTGAGCTTGCGTATCTACGAAGATCAGGTTGGCGCGCGAGCCACTCAGTTTATCCAGATTGAAAAGGAACCTGGAAAGAAGCGATTTGTCATTAGTCAACTTACGATCCTCGACCAGGGTGTCAAAAGCTGAAACGAACATGTCCAGAACGATCGGTTTCTTCGTAAAAGGGGCGACCAGCCAGAGGAGCAATTGCCCGAAGAAACCGATGAAGACGAAATCGAAATCCCTTTTAATCAGACTTGGAATCAGCTGAACAAAACTAAGCAGACTTCGCCGGAGAATGGAGCGGATGCCGCCTTGATATACATTTGAGTTTTGAGAGCCGATGAGCTTTGTATGGCTGATAGCTTGAATCGCAGAAACCATCAGTTCGTTCCTGGGATAGTTTACTTCTCTGCCGGCCATGAATATTGTTTTCAACGTCTGCCCTTTCGGATGCCCATCTGCATTCTGTTTTGGTAGTATCCTCGTCTGAGATTATAATCTTTAAGATGGATATTGAAACGCCTCTTGTCGTGGTTGTAATCGCGAACTGGAATTTGCGAAAAGACCTGTTGGAATGCCTCCAATCTTTATATGAGACGGACTATCCGTGCATGCACGTTATCGTGGTCGACAATAACTCTAGCGATGATTCTATCGCGGAGGTTGAACAGCAGTTTCCACAAACGCAGCTTATCAAGAGAGAAGAGAACGGCGGATATGCCGTTGCTCTCAACGATGGGATCCGGGCGGGGTCTGCGCTTGACCCCGGTTTTTTCCTGGTCCTGAACAATGACACTCTGGTCCCGCCGGATACTCTCAGCCAATTGGTTAATGTGATGACGAGAGATGCAAAGATAGCAATTGCTGCACCCAAGATCATCTATCACGATCATCCTGAGAGAATCTTCAGCCTGGGTGATCGCCTGTACTCATGGCTGCCTTTGCCGCTGCGTATTGGCAGGAAAGCTTTGGACCGACCAGAGTATCTAAAAACCATGGATTTCGATTATCTTTTTGGATGTGCTTTGTTGATCCGGACCGAGAGCCTGAAAGAAGTTGGGTTGTTCGACACATCTTTTTTTATGTATTATGAAGATGCTGACCTTTGCCGTCGAATGAGGGATGGGGGTTGGAAAAACGTGCGGGTTGGTTCAGCCATTATCCGCCACAAAGCTTCCATGAGCTCCAAGTTGGTTCCTGAAAAAATGCTCTACTTGAGGGCACGTAACCGTTCCTGGTTTTACCGGCGGTACCGCCACGGACCTCTGCCAGCATTGACGTTTTTAGCGCTGCTGTTTGGGTCCATAAAGACTGTTTTGACTTACCTGTTCACCGGCAAGCGAACGCAGATATGCCCATACACTAAGGGCGCACTGGATGGTTTGAGGCAGCCTGTTCCGCCCTTGACTGACACAAACTGGAACTAAAGGCAAATATGGAATCCTTCCTGGCTGAGTTCAATTTTGAAAGTGGTAATCTCGAGGAATTTGTAAAACCGGATTATGAGACGCTGGCGCTGCCCGGGGCAAACTTCAGCTGGACGTCTTCTTCACCCCTGGTGAGCGTGAACAGGCAATCTGATTGGACTGTTTTCTTGTGGGGGTCTGCCAGGCACAAAGCGGACGATAAAGCTGGTTGCGACGTGGCTCTTGAGATGGCTGTTGTCCTGGCTGAAGGTGGTGGTTTACAGTCATATTTGGGTAATCTTGAAGGCGGTTTTGGTGTTATCGCCTGGAATGAGAGAGAATCCAGGTTGATCTTTGCGACTGATCCGATCGGAATGACGAAAATTTACTATGGGGAAGATCAAAGGAAAATTGTGATTTCATCACACGCGAACCTTGTTGCCAGAAGGCTTGGTAACCTGGCTGTTTCGGGTGATGGGCTTTCCCTTTTGTTTTCTATAAAAGGCATTCCAGCCCCCTATACAGTGTTTGAAGCTGTTTCAGTGCTTAAACCCTCCGAACTGGTGGACATCACAAAGGTTGGAAGACAGAGCGAGGAATATTGGCCCATCCTCGACAGCGTAAAGCCTTTCACAGGCTCATTGGAAGATGCCGAGGGTGAATTGCAGTCCCTTTTAGAGAAGAGTTTGCTGCGGACCAATGCTGCCAGTCACGAACCAATTGGTCTGGCATTGAGCAGCGGTGTGGATTCAGCCATTATCGCGGCACTACTGGTGCGGGCTGGCATACCGGCGCAAGGTTTGACGGTTGGCTATAACCCCTCAACCAGATACGACGAAACGCAAGCCGCCGTGGAAAATGCGGAGCAGATTGGCCTTCCGATCGACGTGCTCAGAGTGTCTGACGAAGATATCGCGGGCATTATGGATTTTGCGACCCAATCCATCCCAGAACCGCTGGGAGATGCCACCGTGCTTCCGCAGCTTTTGATGACTTTGGCTAGCAAAGGGAAGGTCTCTTCGATCATTGATGGCACTGGAGCTGATAACATCTTTGGCGGTATGCAGAAGTTTACAGCTGAGCGATATGCCCGGCAGTACCTGCGAATTCCCAGGTTTCTGCGGGTGGGCGCTATCAGACCATTGCTTAACACGCTGCCATCCTCGAGAAAATCCGGCTTTACCGACCAGGTGCGAAAATTTCAGAAATTCATTTATGGAGTTGAATTACCTGAGGATGATCAGAAAGTTTATTGGTCAAGATTTATGTCCCGGGAAGCGGTGGACAAGCTGATCGCCCCCGCGGCGCGACCAAATGGTCATCTTGCTGACCAAATCTTGCTTGGGATCAGGGGAGAGGTTCCGCCGATCTTTGACGACTTTTTTACTTCAACGTATGCAAGCATCAGGGGCACCATGCCCACACATGCCACCCAGAAACTCTCTGCATTGCAGTATGCCTCCGGGATGCTGTACCACACACCTTTTATGACGCCGGGATTGATAGAATTTGCCCTCAGCCTTCCGCTGTCATTCAAGCTTTCTGCTGGCGAAAACAAAGTTGTTCTAAGACGAACTGCTTCCAGGCTCCTGCCGGCTGAGTGCACAAACCGCAAGAAAGCAACTTTTTCACCGCCAATCGGGCGCTGGCTGCTAGGCGTTTTGAATGTCGAATTCATGGACTTGCTGAAAGGCAACGAATTCTTCAATACCGAAGTAATTGAGAAGATGCTATCTGATCAAGCTTCAGGTTGGGCGGATTCGCAGTGGGAACTATGGATGGTCTTCATCTTTTTAAAGTGGTTTAAGGAAACAACCGGATGAGCGAATTATTGACCAATCCCTGTAATTTTTGCGGTCATCAACAGGCAGAAAAGTTGCTGACATTATCTGATCTAAGATTGAATCTGCCTGGCTCCTGGAACTTGATGAAATGTAAGAATTGTGGATTGTTATGCATCGACCCTCAACCAGGCTGGGAGGAATTATCTGCGCACTATCCCAATGATTATCACGCTTACCTCCAAAAGGAATCAAACGTAACGTCATTTATGCGCGGATTTGGGCTTCGAAAACGGGTCAAATCAGTTTTGCGAAATACAACTGTGCAGAATGGCAGGCTGTTGGATGTAGGCTGCGCAACAGGCGATTTTCTTCAATCATTTAAGAGCATGACCGATTGGAAGGTGGAAGGATTGGAAATTGTTCCTGAGGCTGCTGCTGCAGCCAGGGCTAAAGGCTTGGACATCATCGAAGCTGAATTGGCAGCTGCCAATCTTGAAGCGGGTATTTATGATGTGATTACCCTTTGGGATGTCCTGGAGCATGTGCCAAACCCAGCCGCGACACTTCTGCTATGTTACGGGCTGCTGAAGCCGGGCGGAATTTTGGTGCTCAAATGCCCAGATCCGTCAGGGAAGGAAGCTTATATTTTCAAAGACAGCTGGATTGGATACGAAGCGCCTCAACATTTGTTCGGATTTCCAAAGACAGTTCTCATAAACAAACTGGAAGAGATCGGTTTTTCTAAGGTGAACACAATCCAAACTGGCAGTGATTATTCCTCTTTTTTTGTTAGTTTGGGGGATTGGTTGAACAAACAAGGAAGAACGAACCTGAGTAAGTTTATAATAAGAGCCACGCATAAACCCGTCGGACGGATTATTGCAGGGATAATCATCAGACCAATCCGGTGGCTTGGCATGCAATCCTCCTGTACATATTTGTCAAAAAAACCTCAATAAAGAATAAGGAGCACGAATGAAGACCAAAAAAACCATTGTGATCATATTGACTTTGATTTTCCTTCTGGCAAGTTGTACGCCAAAAGCAGCACAAGAACCACAGAACGATCCAACCGCCCTTGTGCCAGCGGCTGAGACCACACCTTACCCGATCGCGAATCAACCTGTTGAAGGCTCAACCTATCCCATTCAATCCGAGCAACAGACCGAAGTGCCAGCTTACATGCTTCCCGGTTTTATAACGATGACGCCCGATGCAACGCTTACCAGTATCATTGTGTCCGAAGTTCGTCACGAAGATGAAGTGGAAAGTATCTACATCACCAATATTAGCTCAGAGACACAGGACATCAGTAATTACATGATCTACTCCCCTGAGATGGACGCTCGGAAAATTTTTCCAAGTAATTTGATTCTTGAACCGGGTGAATCGTTTGTCTTATACAATGGCGCTGACCTGCAAAGCTTCCCTGCTGATCAGCAATGGCTGGACACACCAGTACTTACAGAGGTGCTGGATGAGGTCTGGTTGACCAATAGTGCTGCCAGAATTTTATACTACTTCATATACTACCCAAGTATTACCCCATAGGGGCATGTTAGTTCTAAAGTGTTATTGCATCAAGACCCGCAATACTCTAAAATATTGATAACTTAGTTCAAGAGGAGCATAAATTATGAAAAAAGTTCTTTCCGTCTTACTGTTAGTTGTATTCCTTATCGGGGCTCTCCCCGCGGTGGATGTTGAAGCGGCTTTGCCTGCTTATGAATCTGCAATCCAGGTCCAAAACCTCGATACAGTTGCTGTAGCCAATATTTCTATTGCCTACTACAACCCCGATGGCAGCATGGCAGTCCTTCCCTCCCCCTACACGAATCCAGTTGCTGATACCGTGCAGCCTGGCTCTTCCAACACCTACCTCCCCATCCACCCGGATGTCGGATTCAAGGGATCGGTTGTTGTAAGCTCAGACAAGCAAATCGCGATCATCAGTAACCTGACCATTGCAGCCACCAATCGTGCTCTTGGCACATACACTGGTGTTGCGGCTGGTGGATCTTCAATCTTCTTCCCCCTGATCGATAAACGAAATAATGTTTCTGTTTTCAGCATCCAAAATGCAAGCAGTGTTGTCGCGAATTTCGTGATCGATTTTATCCCAGTACCAGGTGGTGGATATGCTGATATCGCCAACCTCCCTGGAACACTTCAGCCAGGTGCCGCTGCTACTTATAACATGGCAGATTACAACGGCGCAAATCCCTGGTTAGGTTCAATCAAGGTCACCGCTTCAACTGGTGCATTAGCTGGTGTTGCTAGCAACGTCAACTCGACTGTTCCTGCCTCACCCACCAATGGTGTTTACAATGCTTTCTCTGCTGGTAGCGCTTCTGCGATCCTTCCCTTGATCATGGAAAACAACAATGGCAACCGTACTGGTGCAAGCTGCCAGAACCTCG
>CAZDPK010000034.1:0-16636 GCA_964507335.1 uncultured Anaerolineaceae bacterium
TACATTGAGTTTGTTATTCATCGCACACCCCCTCCTCGGTAAAGTTTAAGCGCGGAATTGTTTAAAAGGGGTACATCATTTTGCAGTTGATAGTGATTAGTCGATCGCTTCACCAAAAAGACTTGCGATCATGAAGAAAAAAAAGCCGGGAAGCTAAACACAACCCGGCTTTAAATTTTTAACAACTTCTACTTTCGATAAACTGCCAACTCAATCGTGTTCCTCTGGAAGTAGCTGTCTTCTGGTAGAGGCAAATCGCCATAAGAGACATCCACAATGCGCCCTTCCATCCTCAAAGTTGCAGTCTCCAGCCGGAAGAGTTTGCCCGGTTCAGCCAAAATCGGTTCACCGCGGATTTCAAGCCTTTGGCTAATGGCAGGGTCATTGTATGCATGCTTGCTCATGATCACCTTGGTGACCGTTTGGATGTCGTTCTTGTCAAAAAGCCAGACATCAAAAGCTGAAATCTTCTTGGGTTCACCTACTCCGATCAAATCAGAAATAGATATTCCGCACTCGCCTAAAAATGCGCCGTTGGGTGCATCGAAGGTAAAGGATTCATCATAACGATCATCACCAAACATGTAACTGGACATGAATTGGGCTATTGGCTTATCTCCATTCGCGTTGACATTGCTGTTTCCGTTTTTATTCCCATTGGCGAAAATTGAGGTGCGTTGAGCAGCAGGCTTTGGTTCTTCAACTGCTGCAGCAGGTGGTCGCTGCACAGCGGCAGGTACCGCTGGGCGTTTAACAGCTGCAGGGTTCACGTTGTGTTCTGAGGTGATCTGGTCAACCGCCCCAGATCTAAAATTGAACCCATGCTCCCGGAAGTAGAACCAATAAGCTGCTCCTCCGCCAATGAGAAGAACTCCTAAAAGTCCAAGTCCAATCCAAAGCAATGAATTGGTCTTTTCATCTGCCTTAACACCATCTACCAGGATCTCAGTGCCATCTTGCAGTGTGGTTGCTGGAGTTGCCAAAACGGTATTAGAAGCTGGAACGCTCGTGTTGATCGCTGTGCCAAAGCGCTGAATCTGTTCACTGTTCAGGAATCCCGGATTATTCGAGAGATCTGTGAGCGTCTCTTCCGCTTTATCTCCTAGCTCAGTATAAGCCTGCAATGCTCTTGCCTTATCACCTGTGAGCGTGTAGGTTGTGATGGCATTGCGAAGATATTCAACCCGTAAGTCCGGTCGTAGATTCTCAGCCGACGCGTCAGTCCAAGGAATTGGGAACAGATAGCCGATTAATAATCCGATCAGGATGCCAACAATTACGGCTACAATGATCGTATTTCTTGGTTCCTGTAGTTTTTCTTTGATGATAGCGGTAAAGTTTTCCATAACCTGCACCTCTCAGCATAATACTTCTTGCTTGGATAGGTGCACGTTTTATACCAAGAATAACTTTACTCTTCTTGATTCTCTTTCGCAAAGCGTGAATGGCAGTTATTGCAGACGATCGCCTTATTCGCTTTTTCGACCAGAACTCCACCACAATTTGGGCAAGGTTTTCCGGTTGGTTTATCCCAGGTAGTAAAATCGCATTCCGGGTAGCGCGAACAGCCATAAAATTTCCGACCTTTTTTAGAGCGTTTTTCGATGACCTCTCCTACCCCGCACGTCGGGCAGGCAACCCCAATTTTTTCCAACCACGGCTCGGTATAGCGGCATTTAGGAAAGTTTTTACAGCTGATAAACTTGCCATATTTTCCATTTCGAAACACCAATTCCCCTCCGTCTTCAGGGCAGGTTCTTCCTACTTTCTCAGGTTCGATCTGAGTTTTGGGCATGTGTTTTTTAGCGTTTTCAAGGTCATGGCTGAAGGGGGTATAAAATTCACCGATCACATCAGCCCAGGCCTGCTTACCAGCAGCTACCTTGTCCAGTTCGTCTTCCATCAGTGATGTGAAACCCAAATCTACCACGCCAGGGAAATATTCAACCACCAGGTCATTGACCAGAAAACCGATTTCTGTGGGATAGAGACGCTTGTTTTCACGGCTAACGTATCCACGGGTCTGAATGGTTGAAATAATTGGAGAATAGGTGGATGGCCGCCCGATCTGGTTTTCTTCCAACGCTTGAATCAGGGTTGCTTCCGTAAAACGAGCTGGCGGTTGTGTAAAATGCTGTGCAGGATCAAGCTCTAACAGGTTCTGTTTCTGCCCCATTGCCATCACTTCGATCGGTAGGTCAACCAGCTCTTCTTCCCCGTTTTCATCGTCTGCTTTTTCATAGCGATAGACAGCCCGGAAACCAGCAAAGACTTCCCGACTTCCGGTGGCTTTGAATAAATACTCATTCTTATCTATCTTGCCTTCAACTGCTACTGTGGTAATCTCAAGCTTGGCAGGGTTCATTTGGCTGGCAAGAAATCGCTGCCAAATCAGCCGATAGAGCGCGTATTGGTCTCGGGTGAGATGTTTTTTCAGAGAATCCGGCGTACGGTTTATCGACGTTGGCCGGATGGCTTCGTGGGCTTCCTGGGCTGAAACAGCCCGGGTTCGATATTGCGGTTGTTTGTCTGGCAGGTAGCTATCGCCGTAACGTTCACGGACGTAAGCTCTGGCTTCTTTCACCGATTCAGTTGAAACGTGCACAGAGTCTGTTCGCATGTAAGTGATCAAACCGGTTTCTTCACCATTGCCCAGATCGAGCCCTTCGTACAATTGTTGAGCAATCGACATGGTCTTCCTGGTCAGAAATCCGAGCCGACGCGAGGCTTCTTGTTGTAATGTGCTGGTTATAAAGGGTGCACCAGGGCGAACCAGCTTGGTTGAAACGTTAATGTCTCCGATTTTGTAAGAAGCTTTTTTCAACTGCCCCACCATCGCCAACGCCAGTCCTTCATTCTCAAGGCTCATTTCAAGGTTTGTGCCGTTGACTTTTGCCAATTTGGCGCGGTATTGCTTTTCGCTTCCATCAGGACTGAAGAGAGCGTGGATCGACCAGTATTCCACCGGTACAAATGCATCAATTTCTCTTTCTCGCTCAACCACCAGTCGAAGCGCCACGGATTGTACGCGACCAGCAGAAAGCTTGCCTTTAACTTTTGCCCAAAGAATCGGCGAAACGCTGTATCCAACCAACCTATCCAAAATGCGACGCGCTTGCTGGGCGTCGACCAAATCCATATCCAGTTCGCGTGTTTTTTCAAAAGCTTCTGAGATCGCGTTTTTTGTGATCTCGTGAAAAACAACTCGTTCTGTCTTAGCGGGTTCGATTTCGGCTGACTCCATTAGGTGCCAGGCAATTGCCTCACCTTCCCGGTCAGGGTCAGTTGCCAGAAACACTTTTTTGGTGCCATCCGCCAGGTTTTTAATTTTCTTAACAACTTCTTTTTTCTCATTAGGGACACGGTATTTGGGTTCAAATCCATTATCCACATCCACGCTTAGTTGTGATTTCAATAAGTCGCGAACGTGCCCGACTGAGGCAACCACGTCATAATCCTTGCCCAGAAAGCGCCCGATTGTACGGGCTTTTGCAGGTGATTCAACAATCACCAATGGCTTACCACTTGCCCGGGTTGTTTTACTGGTGGTCTTTTTGGAGCTCACCTTTTGGTTTTTTTTCGCTGTCGTCTTTTTACGTTCGCTTACTTTCTTAAGTTTTGTTTTTGTCTCTGACTTGACCACAACCGGTTTTTCCAGCCCTTCATGAGCAGGTGTTGCACCGATTCGGTACATTTTTGTTCCACATGTGGAACAACTACCAGTCGTCACAGCGGCACCGCGAGCGTTAAATCCAGCTTCGGGGTTTGCGATCTCTCGCTTTTCTTTACATTTTAAACAGTAAGCTTCCATAAAATTTTCTCCAGGCCATGTTATCCCACACTAGCCGGGCACTATAATACCATATTCAAATATTTGTCAAGAGCAGCTTGCGAAAGGTTTCAGCCGATATCCCACTTTTTTACGCGTTGATATTCCATTCCGTTTTCTCTCTGGACGATGCCCTTCAGTTCCATCATGGTCAATTCAGCGGTCAATTTTTCTATGGAAAGCGAGGTGCGAGCACAAATTTCATCGATGTGCAGGCTTTCATCCCCCAAAACCCGCAGAATGTTATTTTCGATCGCACTGATCTCAATCTGATCTGTTCTTTTTTCTTTTCCAGTGCGAGCCAAGTTCAACGTGTCTGTGATCATGACCGGGTTGGTCATGGGTGTTGCCCCTTCTGCAATGAGCTGATTCGTACCTTTACTCATTTGGGATAAAACAGAACCAGGTACAGCAAAAACATCGCGTCCCTGCTCCAATGCAAATTTTGCGGTGATCAATGCGCCGCTGCGTTCGCCGGCTTCAACCACCACTATGCCCCTTGAAAGCCCGGAAATAATCCGATTCCTGGGTGGAAAATTGATACCGTCTGGTTTGGTTCCAGGGGGATAATCGCTGATGACTGCGCCGTGTTGAATGATCTCTCTGGCTAATTTCCGGTGTTCAGGCGGATAGATAACATCCACGCCCGAACCCAGCACAGCAAAGGTGCGCCCTCCGGTTTCAATAGCAGCCTGGTGTGCAATTCCGTCCACACCTCTCGCCAGTCCACTCACGACCGTTATCCCACTCCCCGCCAGATAAGCAGCCGTATCCTGCGTGATCTGTTTGCCATACTTGGTCACGTTGCGTGTGCCTACGATCGCAACAGCCAAATCGTCCTGAGGCAAAATATCTCCTATGAAGTAAAGGACTGGGGGTGGTTGGGCGATTTCGAGAAGATAGCGTGGATATTCAGGAGAATTCCAGGTAAGATACCTGATCCCTTTTCTTTTTAGATCTGCGGTAAGGTTTTCGGGCTTAAGGGTCTTGCGGGTTTCAAGCACCTGATCAACAGCTTTTTCGGTTAGACCAGCGTTGATTAATTCGCTTCGGTCTGCCTGCCAGGCAGCCGAAAGCTCACCAAAGAAGTTTAATAATTTACGAAAACGAACCGCGCCGATACCGCGGACATTGCTGAAAGCCAACCAAAAGGCGTCTTCGCTGCTCAATCACGCAATCCTTCTAGCAACTGCACTTGCATTTTGCCAGCGTCGAGATCAATGTCTTTGATAACATCGGGAATTGCTGGAATGAGTAGTTCAACAACTCCTTCTGCTTGGATGACGTAAACATCATTCGCTCCGGTTTCCAGGATTTCGATCAGTTCACCGAGATACTCTTGCTCTTGCCAAACCTTCAGTCCAATCAATTGGTGATGATAGTACTGACCCTGTGGCAACTTGGGTAGATTCCGGGTAGGAGAAAAGACTTCCAGATTGGTCAATTTGGCAGCATCCTCAGGATTATCGAAACCATCAAACCCTATCAGCATCAGGTCATTTTTCCATCGGATTGATTTTATGGTAAATTCCTTGCGTTCTTCCCCCAGGAACAAACCTTTTCCAACACGAATCCGTTCCGGATATTGTGTGATCACTCGCATAGCGATCTCACCCTTGATTCCATGGGTCTTCTGAAGTCTGCCGATTAATAGATAAGCAGGCTCGTTTTGAGCTGACGAGCCTGCTGTGTTAGATGTGATCTCAGTCATGATCGGGATCAGTCAAGGTCGACGACATCCATTTCCACTTTTTTACCATTTCGGGCTGCAACGACCCTCAGGATCGCTCGCATTGAATTGGCGACTCTGCCGTGCTTTCCGATGACTCTTCCGATATCTTCGGGATGCACATGCAGGTCAAGGTGGACTGATTTGCCGCTATCGAATTCCTCAACAGTCACATCATCCGGTTTATCCACGATAGACTTCGCCAGGTACTCCAATAGACCGCGGAGGTTGTCTTCTGCCATGCTATATCCTCACTGACTCTTTGGTTACTTTGCAGCGATCTTGGCAGCGCGAGCCTGATAAAGCTTGCTTGCTTCTTCGATCAGCACTTTTTGGTCTTCACCAGCCTTGAGGCGTTCAAAACGCTCATCCAGTTTGACGACCTTGAATAACTTCTGAACGGATTCTGAAGGCTGTGCTCCAACATTTAACCAATAATATACTCTTTCCTCATTCAGTCCGATCGTACCAGGTTCTGTTCTGGGATTGTAAAAACCGATGATCTCAATAAAGCGCCCATCACGAGGGCTTTCTTTATCGGCGACCACGACACGATAATGAGGTTGGTGGGCTGAACCCACACGGCGTAAGCGAATTCGTACCATCTTACAATTTGCTCCTTAAATTCTTTTCCTAAAAAATTAATCCGGTTTCAGTCAAAGGCTGAGAGATGCTGAAGGGGCATTTCCTTGTCCTAATCCGTAATTATCTAAATAACCTACCAATATTACCACGACCACCCGTTTTTTGGAAAGACTTCATTAACTTTTGTATATCGCGAAATTGTTTCATTAATCGGTTGACATCCTGAACATCTTTTCCCGAGCCTGCAGCGATCCTGCGTCGCCGGCTGGCATTTAACAACCTGGGGTCCCGCCTCTCGGCAGGCGTCATGGAATTGATGATCGCTTCGACTGTTTTAAGCTGTCCTTCCGCTTCGTTTGGATCCACAGATTTGGCTACCGCGCTCAGTTGACCCGGCAGCATGCCAAGCAATTGGGAAATTGGACCCATCTTCTTCATCTGACGCAGTTGTTTGGCGAAATCTTCCAGCGTGAACTGACCGGTGAGCATTTTCTCGGCGTCTTTGGTGTCGACCTCGCCATCATAGGCTGCTTCTGCTTTTTCGATCAGACCGAGAATGTCTCCCATTCCCAAAATCCGGTTTGAAATTCGGGTCGGGTCAAAGATTTCCAGGGCATCCAACCCCTCACCCGTTCCAAGGAACTTTATGGGAATACCAGTTACTTCCCGAATCGAGATGGCGGCACCACCACGAGCGTCACCATCGATCTTTGTAAAAACCAACCCAGTGATAGGAATTTCTTTATGAAAACCTTTAGCAATGTTTAACGCTTCCTGACCGATCATAGAATCAACCACAAGCAAAATTTCATTGGCAGGTACATTCTGATTAATGCCAACCAATTCATCCATTAACTCATTGTCAAGTTGCGAACGACCAGCAGTATCGATGATCACAACACTGTAGCCGCCATTGCGAGCAGTTTGTTTTGCTTCTTTAGCAATCTGGATTGGTTTGGCTCCTGGCAATGTGAAAACCGGGACATCGATGCGTTCACCCAGGGTTTGCAGCTGTTTAATAGCTGCCGGGCGATATATATCAGCCGCAACCAACATCACCCGCTCACCGGAGGCTCGTAGTTTTTTTGCGATTTTTGCTGCAGCAGTGGTCTTGCCTGAGCCCTGCAGACCTACAAGCATCAAGACGTGCGGTCGTTCGCCTTTCAGATTCAGTTCAACTGGCTGCCCGAGCGTATTGATCAGTTCTTCGTTGACAATCTTGATCACTTGCTGAGCGGGGTTGAGCGCTTTTGATACTTCAATGCCAATTGCTCTTTCCTTTACCCGATTGGTAAAGGAGCGAACTACAGCATAATTGACATC
Source organism: uncultured Anaerolineaceae bacterium (assembly GCA_964507335.1). Classification (GTDB taxonomy): domain Bacteria; phylum Chloroflexota; class Anaerolineae; order Anaerolineales; family Anaerolineaceae; genus Mesolinea. The sequence continues at coordinate 7,467 of CAZDPK010000034.1, forward strand.
CGCCTCAAGCAAAGCTAATTTAACCTCGCGCATGGCAAGATCGACATCGTCTTCGCTAAGTTTTCCCCGCCGCTTCAGGTTATCAAACACTGCGGTAAGTTTTTCAGACAAACTCTCGAACATAACGACTTCTCTTTTTGTTTTTTCTTATAATACCTTAAGAACATGAACTTTCGCAATTATTCGTGATCGTGCCAGTTCCCTTATCGCATACGGATCACAACTTGAGGTCTCACCTCATGGAATGTGTATAACCAATTTGAGGCTAAATCCGTAGGACTGAGGTTTGTTCCTTCTCCACCTTTTTCACTTACTTCACTTGTACACACACCAACATGTAACTCTTTAAATTATCTGGTGTTTTATTCGCTTAGGAGATACACACCATGAACAAAGTAGCCATTGTTACTGACAGTACTGTCGCAATTCCCCCTTCAATCGTCGAGCAACAAAAGCTCACCATCGTGCCTTTGGCAGTCAATTGGGATGGTCAAACCTACTTGGACGGTATTGACATCACTCCGCAAGAATTTTATAAGCGTCTAGGTTCTTCGAAAACCATGCCCACCACCTCACAGCCCTCCGCAGGTGCCTTTGCCCAGGTTTACAATAAACTCCTGGACGAAGGATATGACATCCTAACCATCGTGATCTCTTCCAAGATTTCAGGTACGTGGGATTCCGCTATTCAAGGCGCCGAAGGTTTGCCAAAAGACAGATTAATTGTTGTGAATTCATTGCAAGCCTCGATGCCCTTAGCCATCATGGCGATGATGACCTCTGATGCTGCTCTTAAAGGCGCAACATTGTTGGAATGCAAAAACCTGGCAATAGACATATCGGAACGCATCCAAACCCTTTTTGTCGTCGATACACTCGAATTCCTCCACAGAGGCGGTCGCATCGGTGCTGCCTCCCGTTTCCTCGGCACCGCACTAAACTTGAAGCCGATTCTTAAACTACAAAATGGTGCCATCGCGCCATTGGAAAAAGTTCGCACTTTCTCAAAAGCGATCAAGCGAGTTTTTGAAATTGCAGAGACCGATCTTGGCAAGCAAGGTCGTGTCGAGTATCTTGGCGTTCTCTCTGCAAATTCGCCAAAACTCAGCGAGGAAATTACGGCAACTGCTCGCCAGCGCTTCAAGATTAAGAACGAGATTGTTAGCGAGATCAGCCCGGTGATCGGCACCCATACCGGACCAGGGACTGTTGGGTTGGTTTATCTGTCGGAGAAGAAGTAGCCCAGTCTTTCAGTTTGCTCTGTTACAATAAGGGAAACTCACCTAAAAAAGGACTTTCCCATGACAAATGCTGAAAGAATTGGAATCCAGATTCCAGAAATACTCCTTCCAGGGCAAGATATTGACCTTCACAAATGGGCAGTTATTGCTTGTGATCAGTTCACTTCAGAACCTGAGTATTGGGAGCGTGTCTCCGCGACAGTTGGTAATGCTCCTTCGACCTACCATTTGATTTTGCCCGAAGCCTGGCTGACCAGACCAGACAAATCTGAACGGATCCAATTTTCGCAAGCAAAAATGCGTGAATACCTCGATTCTGGTCTGCTTGAAGCACACAGAGGCTTTGTATTAGTCGAGAGGTCGGTCGGTGATGGCACCCAAACTGGTTTGGTAGTCGCACTGGATCTTGAAACTTACGATTTTAACAAAAGCTCCCAATCCTTGATCCGAGCCACTGAAGGCACCATCCTGGATCGTCTTCCACCTCGCATGCAGGTGAGACGAGGTGCTCCCCTGGAACTTCCTCATATACTGGTACTGTATGATGACCCGGAATTCTCCGTCCTTACCCCATTGCTTGAGCAAAAAGAAGCTCTTCCCCTTGCCTATGACTTTGACCTGATGGAAGGCAGCGGTCACATCACCGGCTATTTCATCAAGGATCCCCAAACTTTGAATGGGATCATAGACCACATAGCTGCTCTGATCGAGGCCGATAATTATCAGTCACGCTATGGTAATATCGACCAGACTCATCCTCTGCTTTTTGCCGTTGGTGATGGAAATCACTCGCTTGCGACTGCTAAGAGTATCTGGGAAGAGTTGAAACCGATCGAAGGATTGGATCACCCAGCCCGTTACGCTCTGGTCGAATTGGTTAATCTGCACGATCCTTCTCTCAATTTTGAACCGATTCATCGCGTTCTATTTAATGTCGGCGACGGATTTGGTTATTTAGTGACCAAGCATTTTGAGCCGAATTATGAAATCTTAAATGTTAACAGCCTCTCTGAGATAGAAGAGTTGGTCCTTGGAGCTGAATCGGGCAAACAACGCTTTGGTATGATCACCAACGGTGGCTACAGGGTTATTGAGCTGACTGCCCCCAAAAACAACCTCGCCTTGGGCAGCCTCCAGGAATTTCTTGATGGCTATCTTAAAAGAAATTCGGATGCTGAAATCGATTACGTCCACGGTGATGATGTACTTGAAAAACTGAGCCAGGAGCCTGGAAACGTGGGCTTTTACCTTCCCCCGATCAAGAAAGATAATTTCTTCAAATCGGTAATTTTGGATGGTTCATTGCCCAGAAAGACCTTCTCGATGGGACATGCCAGGGATAAACGTTTCTACCTGGAAGCCCGTCGGATCAGTTAACTTATGCAACACTTGACGCATCGAACAATTGTGCTATATTTAATCAAAAGCTACTATCAACCGGAGTGACCATGGCAACCAAGAAAAAATCAATTACCCCACTGAATACTTCTGACCCAAATATGGAAGAAGCTAAAAAAGCCGTTCTGGATCGTGCTCTGCACGACATCGTGAAGAAATACGGAGAAGGTTCCATTATGCGCTTGGGAGAAGCCAGCCATATGCAGGTTGCTTCCATCCCGACTGGTTCACTTTCACTGGATATGGCGCTTGGCGTAGGAGGCATTCCTAAAGCTCGTATTACTGAAATCTTCGGTCCCGAATCTTCAGGAAAAACCACCCTCTGCCAACATATTGTCGCTGAATGCCAGGCGCAGGGTGGTACTGCTGCTTTCATTGATATGGAGCATGCCCTCGACCCTACCTATGCAGCACGATGTGGTGTCAAAATCGACGAGCTTCTCATTTCTCAGCCCGATACCGGCGAACAAGCCCTTGAAATTGCAGAAACCCTGGTGCGCTCTGGTGCTATAGACCTGGTTGTGGTTGACTCTGTCGCAGCTCTTGTCCCCCGCTCTGAAATTGAAGGCGACATGGGCGATGCTACCATGGGTACGCAGGCGCGTTTGATGTCACAGGCTATGCGCAAGCTCTCCGGTGCCATCAGCCAGACCAAAACTGCTGTGATTTTTACCAACCAGCTTCGCCAGAAGATTGGTTCGATGTTTGGCAACCCAGAAACTACCACCGGTGGCAATGCTCTCAAATTCTATGCGTCCGTACGGCTTGATGTCCGTCGCGTACAGTCGATCAAGGTTGGTGCTGAGATCGTCGGCAACCGTGTGCGCGTGCGCGTGGTGAAAAATAAAGTTTCTGCGCCATTCCGCACAGCTGAATTTGACATCATGTACAACGAAGGCATCTCCAAATCGGGCGACATTCTGGACCTAGCAACCAACCTCGAAGTCATCGAGAAACGCGGATCTTTCTATTCTTACAAAGACCAACGGCTCGGTCAGGGTCGGGAAGCTTCCAAAAACTACCTCAGTCAAAATATCGAGCTCAGGCAGGAAATTGAAGATACTGTTCGAGGTCTGGCAGATACTGAACAGATCCATCAAAGTTTTGACCCCAGCGACGATGAAAGCATCGAAAACGAAGAATAAATTTGAATTTCAAAAAGCCGGCTATTGTTGGCTTTTTGTTTTTAATTCAGGAAGATTTAATGAAACAAATAAAAGTTGAAGATGCAATTGGTATGGTTTTGGCTCATGACCATACTCAAATCATTAAGGACAAGTTCAAAGGTGTTCGCTTCCCCAAAGGACACATTATTAGTGAAGAAGATATCCCCGTCTTACTTGAGATGGGCAAAGAGACTATCCACGTTCTCGAGATCGAAACCGGTATGCTCCATGAGGATGACGCAGCGGCTATTCTGAGAGACATTTGCATTGGACCAAACCTGAGTGCAAATACCCCTCATGAAGGCAAGATTGACTTATTTGCAGAATGTGATGGCTTACTGAATGTCGACCCCGCCAAACTATATCGTCTAAACTCTGCGGAAAAAATCGTGGTGTCTTCAAAGCATAACAACATCCCCATCAAATCTGGCGAAAAAGTGGCTTCCATGCGGGTTGTACCCTTGCTGATTGAAGAAAACCGCCTCGTAGAATTACAAAATTCTATCAATCCCCCGGTTTTCACCATCCTTCCGTACCAGGAGTTAACTGCGGCAATTTTCGTTACTGGAAGCGAGATACTTCACAACAGGATAAAAGACACCTTCTCTCCGGTAGTACTTGAAAAATTGGCACAATTCCCCGTAGAAACAAAGATTGTCCGGATGGTCGGTGATGATCTTGAAACGATTAAAAACGCCATCCTCGAAGCTCATCAAGCAGGAATTGACCTTATCTTTTGTACAGGCGGAATGAGTGTTGATCCAGATGACCATACCCCAGGCGCGATCAGCGCTTCGGGAGCGAAAGTAGTCACTTATGGCACGCCAGTCTTACCGGGTGCGATGTTCATGCTTGCCACTTTTGACGAAGGCGGTGTTGTGATGGGTTTGCCGGGTGGTGTCATGTACGCAGACAAATCAATCCTCGACCTGGTTTTACCCAGGGTAATCGCTGGTCAAAAACTCACAAAATCCGACTTTGCGAACATGGCAATCGGAGGATTGTTGTCTTAACTTTTTGTCAATTGGTGTCATTCCGAACAGAGTGATTAATCCGTTTGCGATAGGTAAATATTCTTCCCTTCACTCAGGATGACGTGAACGTTTCGTAAAACAAAACCCCTCAATGGAACACTTGAGGGGTTTTGTTTTCATCGAAAATGGGTTTAGGTTCCTTCTTCCCAAGAACCAAGGTATTTCACCTGTTCGTCGGTTAACACATCGATATCAATGCCCATCGACAACAGTTTCAAACGGGCAATCTCGCGGTCGATTTCCTCTGGTACATTGTAGACTTTCTTCTCAAGGCTATCACGATTTTTAAGGAAATATTCCGCTCCCAGTGCCTGGTTGGCAAAACTCATATCCATCACCGAGGCGGGGTGACCTTCGGCTGCAGCCAGGTTGATCAGACGACCTTCACCAAGGATATTGATCATGCGGCCATCTGCCATTTCATAGGCATCCACGAACGGGCGCACACGATTTTTGTTGACAGCCATTGCTTCCAATGCCTGGATGTTAATCTCAACATTGAAATGACCGGAATTTCCAATTAAAGCGCCGTCTTTCATTACTTCAAAATGATGTTTGTCGATAACGTTCAGGTCACCAGTCACTGTAATAAAGATATCGCCGATTGAGGCAGCTTCCATCATCGGCATCACCCTAAAGCCATCCATTACGGCTTCAAGAGCTACCATGGGATCAACCTCGGTGACAATTACGTTCGAACCCATACCGCGTGCGCGCATCGCCAAACCACGACCGCACCAGCCGTAACCAGCGACCACAAAATTCTTGCCGGCCAGGAGAACGTTGGTTGCCCGAATGACGCCGTCAATTGTAGATTGACCAGTGCCATATCGGTTGTCAAAAAAGTGTTTGGTCATGGCGTCATTGACTGCCATCATCGGGAATTCCAGCACTTTATCCATCGCCATCGCGCGTAAGCGCACTACGCCGGTGGTTGTTTCTTCGGTGCCGCCAAGGATATTCGGAATCAAATCACGGCGTTCTTTGTGGACCGTGCCTACCAAGTCAGCGCCATCATCCATTACGATATGGGGTTTGTGGTCCAAGGCTGCATGCAGGTTCTTGTAATAGGTCTTATCATCTTCGCCCTTGATCGCAAAAACCGGGATTTCATATTGGGTAACCAAAGCTGCCGCAACATCGTCCTGCGTGGAAAGTGGGTTGGACGCTGTTAAAACGATATCAGCTCCACCAGCCTGCATTGCACGCATCAGGTTAGCTGTCTCGGTGGTCACATGCATACAGCAGGACATGCGGATGCCTTCAAAAGGTCGTTCTTTTTTAAAGCGCTCTTCCAATGATGCCAAAACCGGCATTTCATGGGCAGCCCAGTCCATTCTTCGTCGGCCGCCTTCGGCCAGGTTCAGATCTTTGATATTGTAATTTTCCATTTACTACTCCCAAAATATTTTATTTTCCAATTGTATCCAGTTCACCTTGATCATCAAAGTGTTTTCGATATTCAGTAACAAATTCATCCCAGGTAAATCGATGCACCTGGGTTCCGTTTTGTTGAATGCAGGCTGCAGCAGTGATTGTGCCCATCTCGGCACAGGTTTTCAAGCTCAACCCTGCCAGATAACCACGCAGGAATCCACCTCTGAAGGCATCACCCACGCCAGTAGGGTCAACGATGTGTAAACCCTTTAATGCCGGAACGTAAATATCGCCTTCAGACGAATGTACTCTGACACCTTTTGCTCCTAATGTAATCACGCTAAAAACAGGCTTCGCCAGTAGTTCCGCTTCCGTGTACCCTGTATGCTTTTGCATCAGTTCGAACTCATACTCGTTGACAAACAAGCCGTGCGCGCAATCCAGCCCTCTGCGAAGCAGATCGGCATCCACACTAATTACTTGCTGACCTGGGTCAAACAGTGTTTTCAAGCACAATTCCAAAGCTTCTTCAATGTAGCGTGCCATTGCAGCCGGGTCTGTGGGTGAAATCATGACAAAATCGTCACAACCATAAGGGGCTTCATTGAGCGACAAGTTGGCAGAATCCGCCATCGCGCCGGTATAAAAGCTGGCGATCTGGGCATTGTTTTGATCCGTGGTGGCAAAGAAAGAGGCAGTGAATTTTTCCGGGATGATCCGGACACTGCTGGTATCAACGCCCACAGCTTCCAGACGTTTTGCGTAATCAGGAAAATCTTGCCCAGCGGTCGAAAAAAGACAGGCTTTCCCACCCAGCATTGCTAATGTGTAAGCAATATTTGCCCCAACACCGCCATCCCGACGTGAAAGCTCTGGCACAAGAAAGGATAGGCTGACTTTATCCAGGTGTTCTGGTAATAAATGGTCCGAGAACAGCCCTGGGAATTTCATCAAGTAGTCTATGGCAATAGAACCAGTAAGGATTACTTTCATTGTAAGCACTCCTTGAAATCAATTAATCCAAGATTATTAAGATTGAGGGGATGGAGGATATTGTTATCAAACAATTTTTGCGTTCCTGATCCATGTTCGCCGAAATGATTGGTAAGGTCACCAATCAATTTCAATGAACACCGAATCATTCTTCGCACTTATTCCTCACAAAAAAACGCCAACTAAGGCGCCTTAGATCAACCAAAGTGTATCATCTATATTACCCCCTGTCAAAGTCCTTGGGGAAAGAAATTTGACCTTTTAACAACGCGTTTATAATATGCGCATGCGTAAAAATGGAGCTCTAATCCGCTGGGCAGCACTCGGGTTGATTGTGATGGCAAGTTTTTTGGCTATCATGCAATTGGTACGTTATGCGCGTGTGCGCGCCACCTTTCCAACTGGTATGACTATCGCCGGGATTCCTATTGCCGGGCTTGAACTCGAAACCGCCTCTCAGCGCCTGGTTCAGGTCTACATGGCACCGATCGAATTGAAATACGGCGAGGCACGAATTCAGGTTCGTCCCGCAACACTTGGCTTTGAACTGCAGATCAACAATATGCTGGCTGCCGCCGACAAACAGCGAACTGGTGAGCCTTTCTGGGGGGGCTTTTGGAACTTCCTCTGGAATCGACCTATGACCACCACAGCTATCCCGCTTCAAGCTCGTTTTGATGAAGAACGTATTCAGGGATACCTCGAAAATGAGATCAGTATCCGCTACGATGTCCCAGCTACTCCACCCATGCCAATTCCGGGTGAAAGTGGTTTCTATGCTGGCAAAGCAGGCACAGCCATGGATTACCCTATTTCCGTGCAGCGCATCCTGGACGCACTTTTTTCAAGCAGTCATCGGACGGTCAATCTTGAGGTGGTTGAAACCCGACCTCAGAAACCCACGTTTGATATCCTTGAAATTATGCTGAAGGATATCATCGACGAAGCCACCTTCGATGGCATGGTGGAATTCTATTTCAAAGATCTTCAAAACGGATTAGTTATACACTTTACTCACAGCCGAATAGGCGATGAAGAAATCCCGACCGACATTGCTTTTTCCTCCTGGAGCACTATCAAGATTCCTGCGCTGATAACCCTCTTTAAGAACCTTGAAAGCCCCTATGACCCCAGAATTCTGGCTGAAATTGAGGATATGGTTGAGCAATCCAGCAACGAATCGACCGATTCTGTCGCCAAAAAAGTGATAGAACCCAATCTCGCTCCAATCAGGATCACTGAAGACATGCGAACATTGGGGCTGGAAAACACCTTTTGGGCGGGCTTCTTCAGCCTCGGTTCACCGCTCTTGCAGGATGTCTCAACTCCTGCCAACAGCCGTACCGATTACGACACCGAGCCTGACCGGTATGGGCAGACCACTGTCCTGGACCTTGGACTTCTCTTGGAAGAAATCTATTACTGCGCCCAGGATTACGGTGGTTCCATACCACTGGCATATGAAGGTGCAATAACACAGGAAGAGTGCCTGATGATGGTTGATTATCTCAGTAAGAATAAGATAGGTCACTTGATTGAAGCCGGCGTTCCTGGTGGCACGATCGTCGCCCATAAGCACGGCTGGGCAAATGAGGTACAGGATGGTTTTGTGCACACCATGGGCGATGCTGGCATCGTTTACACACCTGGCGGAGATTATGTTTTATCGATTTTTGTATACCAACCCGTACAGGTGATCTTTGACCACGCGAATCTGCTCTTCGCCAACCTCTCTGCCTCAGTTTATAACTATTACAATCTGCAGTAATGATTCTACACAGTGATGACACCTACAAGATAGCTTTCTGTCATCCTATACAAACAACGAATCAGGCTCACTGCGAGACCCTTTACAATAAAGCGCATCAGGAAGGTTTTTATGAGCTCAAACAAAAAACGTGTTGTCTACTTCAGCCACGGTGGTGGTCCATTGCCTCTGCTTGGAGATCCTGGTCACAAAG
>CAZDPK010000034.1:16736-19916 GCA_964507335.1 uncultured Anaerolineaceae bacterium
TACTTCAGCCACGGTGGTGGTCCATTGCCTCTGCTTGGAGATCCTGGTCACAAAGCCATGATCGATTTCATGCGCGTATTGCCAGAGCAAATCGCCAGGCCAGATTTGATCCTGGTGATCAGTGCCCATTGGGAAGAAACTGTCCCCACCTTGCTCGGTTCGCCCAACCCCCCAATGCTCTACGACTACTATGGCTTCCCACCTGAAACATACACCGTGCAATACCCGGCACCCGGTGCGCCAGGCAAAGCAGCCGAAATTGCTCAGATGCTTGGCGACGCCGGTATACCCGCCTGGGTCAATCCGACCCGTGGTTACGACCATGGTCATTTCATCCCGTTGTTGATGATGTATCCCGAAGCAAAAATTCCTTCATTGCAGCTTTCGCTCATCCGTGGCCTGAACCCTGAGCGACATCTGCAGCTTGGTGAAGCGCTTCGCCCGCTATTGGATGAGAATATTCTCATCATTGGCTCGGGTTTCTCTTTTCATAATATGAGTGCCTTTTCCTGGAGACCGAATGGTAAGCCCGACCAAGCCAACGACGCCTTTCAGGATTGGCTGATCGATGCCAACACAAAACCTGCTTACGCAGAGACACGAGAAGCCTTGTTGAATTGGGAAGACACCCCCTCTGCCCGCTATTGCCATCCGCGTGAAGAGCATTTGCTGCCATTGCTGGTGTGTGCGGGCCTGGCCCAGGCCCCAGCTCAAGTTTTATTCGATGACCAAATATTGGGCAAACGAGGTCTGGCTTTTGGTTGGTAAACCAGTTTTCAGTTTTGCAATAAAACATGTTGTTTCAGGTATAATATTGCCTGCCTGCCCTCGTAGCTCAATGGATAGAGTACCTGACTTCGAATCAGATGGTTGGGAGTTCGAATCTCTCCGGGGGCATTTTTTAATTCCGTCATCGCTAGCCTCGTTAGTAAAGCAATCTACTCAATTTTGACTTATAACCTGCCTTCGATTCGCCCTCGACCTCAAGAGGGCTTCCCACCGAGCGGAAAATATGGGGCACTATCCCAAATTTTGGGTTAGAAGGAGCCCAAGCAAATTTATTGTAAGACGGTTTCGTGTGGCTATCATATTCAAACTACCTTTTTCCACTCAGTTGGACTATCATATGAACTGATTTTTTTCTTGGAGCCAAATCATCGGGATTGGGTATTGGAAAAAGGTCTTAGCGGTGAAATGGTTTATTTGAAAGGAAAATAGTAAAATGACGACTTCTCTTGATCTTGTGCCGCTCGGAAAGACGGACATTATGATAACAACCGTGGGTGTGGGTACTTGGGCATGGGGCGACAGGCTCATGTGGGGATATGGTGGCAGCACTTATAATGACGGTGATATCCGAGAAGCTTTTGATGTCAGTCTGGAAAATGATACAAACTGGTTTGATACTGCTGAAGTATATGGTATGGGCAAATCGGAACGATTTTTGGGGAATTTTTTGCCCTCAGCATCAAAAGAAGTGCTGGTCGCAACGAAATTTTTCCCATTTCCCTGGCGCATGCGCAAGCAAGCTATGCTTCGTAGTCTTAATAATAGCTTGAAGCGCTTGCAACTCAACCGTGTTGACCTATATCAAATCCATGCACCTTTGGGACAGTGGACCAAGCCAGATTATGTTTCTACACTCGCCGAGGCCGTCAACGCAGGCTTGGCTCGGGCTGTGGGTGTTTCTAACTTCAACACTGAAAAAACCAAACTTGCATATGAAACGCTCCTGGAAGCAGGAGTGCCCCTTGCTTCAAATCAAGTCGAATACAGTCTTTTCAATCGGCGAATAGAGAAAAATGGTCTTCTTCATTACTGCCATGAAAATGACATCACGGTAATTGCTTATAGCCCGCTCGCAAAAGGAATGGTAACTGGCAAATATGGACCTGAGAACCCACCGCCAGGTCCACGTAAACGAATCTACCCACCAGAAAAATTGGAACGGTCTCTTCCTTTGATTAGCCTTTTAAAGGAAATTAGCGCTGAGCACGGCAAATCACCCGCCCAAGTTGCCTTAAACTGGACGATATGCAAAGGTACTGTTCCAATCCCTGGCGCAAAAAACGCAAAACAAGCCGCCGAAAACCTTGGAGCAATGGGATGGCGGCTGAGCCTGGAGGAAGTGGCTGCCCTCGACGAGGCCAGCAAACTGCTTGATTGATGGGCTTGAAATCAGTGTCAAATTTTGAATGGATGATTTAGGTTCTGAGCAAGCAAGTCTATTGAACCCTATTTTCCTCAAAATATCATCAAGATCAGCGTTCGAAATCTATCCAATTTGCAGAAAAGGCGCTGCCCAGGATTGATCCTGGTGGTCTTGTCTGTGATTTGACATTACCTTGTGGTGGAAAATCCAAAAGATAATTCTAGTTAGATTCTAGATACAAAACAATAATTCCCTGGGATAGAAGCAGCTTTGGCTATCCTTATTATGGGTTAATGAAATCCAGCATTATTCCGGCAACCTGATTATGTTGTTCGGTTAAGCTTAGTGAAGCAACAACATCCCCTTTTTGGGGACCATAATCGCCAAATTGAGCATGGCTTGCACCTTCTATGCTTACAAAGATTGCATCTTCTGGTAACAAGACCTTTTTGTCATCAAAGTTTTCAGTGTTTGGGGAATTGTTCGTGGTACCAAAGATAGAAATTGCTGAAATAGCATTGTCGGATAAGTCGGCACTGTTGGGTGGAAAAGAATCCCAAAATGCAATCGAATCAATTTTTGTCGGGTTATTTTCTGCAAATATTGCTGCAGCTGCGCCTCCAAGTGAATGCCCTGCAAGGATCCATTCAGAAATTTGAGGATAAAAATCAATTACAGAATTCGCAGCATCCGGATTAAAAATTGCTAAGTTCAAAGGCATTGGAACAATGATTACCAGGATCCCTTCTTCTGCGATTCGATGCAAAATAGGTGCGTAAGCGCTAGGCTCTACTAAGCCGCCCGGGTAAAAAATCATACCCTTCTCCACCTTACCGACTGGCGAAAAGGTGATCCATTTGTCCTGTGTGACGATTACGCTGTTTGTTGATTCAAGTGCGGATAATGCCACCAATCTTGCAGGGTATGTTCCAGTTTTGGACCAAACCACCATCCCTAAAGCGCCGACTACAATGATTAGAAGTAAACCCAGTAATGAAATTTTTATAGCTTTTTTAATTTTCATACTC
>CAZDPK010000035.1:0-19786 GCA_964507335.1 uncultured Anaerolineaceae bacterium
GTGAGATGTGCCCTCGTACAACCATGATGACCCGACCGGTTGAAACCATGGCTCCAGAGCTTTTCAAACGCGTCATTGATCAACTCAACCCATTCAGCCAGGAACAATTATCTCGTTGGGAAGACTTTGCTGAGAGCTATTATGGTGTTCCCAGGAATGGGATGAGCGAAAATCATTACTTCCTTTATGTCATTCCCCGGGTCATCGTCTTACATGGATATGGCGATCCGTTGTTGGATAAAAATATTCCCACTTACGTCAAGTGGATGACAGAACGCGGTCTTGAATCGTATTTCTCCTGCAACCCTGCCAACATCAATATGGACCGTACCATCGAAACCTTCGAGAACGGTTTGGGCTACGTGAAGTATTCTATAGAAAGTGTCGACGACCTGCGCCATAAAAGTGTTCGAGGTGATGCCTCCAATTTTACCCAGGCGTATCGCAACATTTTAAGATTGCTGGAATTGAAAGCTCAAAGAAACTACAAAACCACCATTGTGATCACCATGATCAACCTGAACAAATCCTGGCAGCGCGAAGAATATCAGAAACTTGTGGAAGCCTTTGAAGGGCTCGATGTTTATGTCTACCTCAAAAGCCAGGATCAAATGTGGTACGAAGACAACAAACAAACCACCGAATCCATCCACTGGCAGGAGTTCTGCCAATTCCCCTGGTCTTCCATGACAATCAAATCGAATGGGGAATGCGCTCAATGCGTTGAGGATTTTAATAACGAAATCATTTTGGGTGATGCCAGAACGCAAAGCCTGTATGATATCTGGAATGGAGAAGCTTACCAAAGCTTCCGCAATGACCATTTCATCTTAAAACCTGGGATCAAGTGTACAGAACAATGCGACATGCACTTGATTGGCAGCTACTTAGCTCAGTAAAGGAACCTATGAGATATTCAGTCAAAATTGGTGAACGAATTATTGGTGACGACCAGCCTGTCTACATCGTTGGGGAGATTGGAATCAACCATAACGGCGATCTTGAAGTTGCCAAGAGCCTCATGCTGGCAGCTAAGAATGCAGGAATTGATGCTGTAAAATTCCAAAAGCGAACCCCCGAGCTTTGTGTTCCAAAGGAACAACAAGGTCAGATGCGCGATACCCCCTGGGGCTACATCACTTACCTTGATTACCGCTACAAGGTCGAATTCGATGAAGCTGCTTATGATGAAATCGATCGTTATGCCAAAGAATTGGACCTCGATTGGTTTGCTTCTTCCTGGGATATTCCCTCCATCGAGTTTATTGAGAAATTCAACCCTGCAACCCACAAGATCCCTTCTGCTTTGCTGACCGACAAGGAACTGCTGCGCGCCTACCGTGCGACTGGGAAGCCGATCATCCTTTCGACCGGCATGTCCACCATGGATCAGATTCGGGAAGCGGTTGACCTCTTAGGGGAAGAAAACCTGGTTCTGTGCCACACCACCAGCTCCTACCCTTGCCCACCAGAAGAACTCAACCTGCGTATGATTCAGACGCTGCGTGAAAACTTCCGTTGTCCGATTGGTTATTCGGGGCACGAGGTTGGTTTGGTTCCCACCGTTGTTGCTTCTGCACTGGGTGCCTGCCTGGTGGAGCGACATATCACCCTTGACCGGGCTATGTGGGGTTCGGATCAAAGCGCCTCAGTGGAACCGCAAGGCATTGCTACACTGGTCAAATACATTCGTGTGACCGAAAAGTCACTTGGCGACGGTGTCAAAAAAGTCTACGACAGCGAGCAGTCCTCAATCAAAAAACTACGGCGGATCAGCCAATAACATGAAACAAACCAGCATTCTGAGCCGGTTGAAAAGCCGGGCAAAGCGGGAAGCAACCCGACGCAAAAGCTATGCCGATTTACGTGCTATGTCTCGCATGGTTCGTGAGCATGCGCCGGTATCGGCCCAAAAGCCGATCATTTTCTTTGATGCTTCCACACGCCTGAACGGCTTAAGCCTGAACGCTGGTTTTGCGATTTTGAGTGCCTGGTCCTTGACCTTGCAAGGTGTGCCGGTTGTTCATTTTGTCTGTTCGGCTGGGTTAAAACCCTGCCTCCTGGGGACCAGCCGCAAAGATGCTCATGCCGCCCCGCCGTGTGAGGGCTGCCTGAGGCAGTCTGAAGCCACATTTTCGAACAGCCAGGTCAGCGAATTCAATTACAAACCCAATGTGGACCTTGACGAAATTCTTGAATCTATGGCTTTGCCTCAACTAATGGAGTTTGAATACCAGGGCATCCCACTGGGAGAGCTGGTTTTACCTTCCATCCGCTGGATTTTGCGCCGGCACCACCTGCATGATGACCAATACACTCTGGATTTGTTCAAAAATTACCTGAAGTCAGCCTGGTCGTTGGCAGGGCAATTCGAAAAACTGCTCGAAGAAAACCAGCCTCAAGCGGTAGTTGTTTTTAACGGAATGCAATATCCCGAGGCAACTGCCCGCTGGCTAGCTCGCAGGCGCGCTATCCGGGTGATTAGCCACGAGGTAGGCATGCAGCCCCTCAGTGCCTATTTCACAGATGGGGACGCCACAGCATATGACCTGAACATACCAAAAGATTTCCAACTTGACACGATTCAAAACGAAAAACTGGATGCTTACCTAACCGCCAGGTTCAAAGGCGATTTTCACATGGCAGGTGTGCAATTCTGGCCTGAAATGAGTCAACTGAGCCCGGAATTCCTCCAGCTTGCCAAAGCCTTTAAGCAGGTTGTGCCGGTTTTTACCAATGTCATATTTGACACCAGCCAACCCCATGCCAACGTCATATTTAAAGATATGTTCACCTGGCTGGATAAAATCCTGGAAGTTGCCAAAAACCACCCCGAAACACTCTTTGTTATTCGGGCACATCCGGATGAAGCCCGGGTGGGGAAAGCCAGCGAGGAATCGGTGGCGGAGTGGGCGCAGAAACGCCAGGTTGAGCTTGTGCCAAACCTTCGTTTTATCCCACCCCAGGAATTCATCAATTCTTATGACCTTATCCGGATGGCAAAATTTGTTTTGATCTATAACTCCACCATCGGGATGGAAGCATCTATTCTCGGAGCTGGTGTACTTTCAGCGGGAAAAGCCCGCTACACCGCATCCGATGTGGTCTGGTTTCCGAAAGACAAACCTGCCTACTTCGCGCAACTTGAAGCTTTGCTTCAAACAGACCGCGTTGAGGTACCAGAACATTTCAAAGTAAACGCCCGCCGCTTCCTGTATTGGCAGCTCTATCGCTCTTCCTTGAGTTTCGCGGATTTCCTCGAGCCGGATGGTGTTTGGGCGGGGTATGTAAAACTGAAAGATTTTGAATGGCAAGATCTGCTGCCAGCCAATTCAGAAACTATGGCAGTTGTTAGCGATGGGCTTCTGCACAACGGTAACTTCATGCTCAAGGAGGAACGAGAATGAAACTGGAAAAAATCGTTGCCCTGGTACCCATGCGCCATGAGTCAAAACGGGTGCCTGGCAAAAACTACCGCCCGATGTGCGGGAAGCCACTTTATGCCCATATCATCGAGACACTCATAAGCTGCCCTGAAATCACCCGGGTGGTTGTGGACACGGATTCCCCTGTTATCATCGACGGTCTGGCTAAGGATTACCCCCAGGTCACGGTTTTACTGAGACCGGAAGACCTGCGCGCCGATACCACTCCCACCAATGAGATCCTGGTATACGACACGGCTCAAGTCCCGGCTGACCTCTATTTGCAGACTCACTCCACCAACCCGCTGCTCAAGGCCAGCACGGTTTCAAAGGCTATCCAGCAACTACGTGGACTCTACCCGGAATATGACTCCCTTTTCAGTGTCACCCGTTTGCAGACCCGCCTTTGGGATCAACTTGGCAGAGCAGTGAACCATAATCCGGCGGTGCTCCTGCGCACGCAAGACCTCCCACCGATCTATGAAGAAAACTCCTGTCTTTATCTTTTCACACGTGAAACACTGCTCACCCGCCGCAACCGCCTGGGAGACCGTCCACTCATGTTCGAAATGGACGCCCGCGAAGCTACCGATATCGATGAAGAACTTGATTTCGTCATCGCTGAAACTTTAATGCAAAAACAAAACTAAACGAGGTTTTATGAGAACTGTACTAATTACCGCACCTTACATGATCCCTTTCATGGATCGTTTCACCCCTGTTCTGGAGTCATTTGGTTTGAATGTAGTCATTCCAGAAGTAGACGAAAGATTTGAAGCAGACGAATTGCTGCAATTTGCCGGTCAATACGAGGGCACAATTTGTGGGGATGACCGTTACACTGCAGAGGTGATTGCTGCCAATGCGGCGACCCTGAAGGTTATTTCAAAATGGGGTACTGGAGTGGATGCCATTGATGCCGAAGCAGCAGCAAAGTATGGCATTATGGTTGGTCGCACGCCCAACGCCTTCACCGTGCCAGTATCAGAAAGTGTTCTGGCTGGCATGCTCTCTTTTGCCCGCAATGTACCCTGGATGGATGAAGCAATGAAAGCTGGGGAATGGAAGAAGATACGGGGTCATACCTTGAGCGAATCGACTCTGGGCGTGGTTGGTGTCGGTAATATTGGTAAAGCCGTCATTCGACGTGCCCGTCCGTTTGGAATGACCATTCTTGGGAACGATATCGTCGACATTGAACCAGATTTCATCCTTGAACAAGGCGTAGAGATGACAAATCTGGAGGATCTGCTTGAGCGGTCCGATTACATCAGTTTAAACACCTCGCTTAACCCCACGTCGTATCACCTGATCAATGCTGAGACGCTCAGGCATGTAAAACCATCGGCGGTGCTGATCAATACCTGTCGCGGTCCGGTTGTGCATGAAGAAGCCTTGATTGCAGCTTTGCAAGAAGGGCGTTTACGCGGCGCTGCGCTGGACGTTTTTGAAGAAGAACCTCTGCCCGCTGACAGCCCGTTGACAACGATGGATAACGTTCTGCTCTCCCCTCATAACACCAACAGCAGCCCCTTTTTCTATGAGCGCATTCACTGGAACTCCCTACGCAACCTCTTGATAGGTCTGGAAATCCCGGTAGGTGACATCAATAGCCTTAAGGCGCTGGAAAAGAAGGCTTAGTTAAGTTAAGTCACACCAAAAACAGGTTCAGAATCACGAAGTAAAGGAAAATTATGGTTGAAAAAACGAAAACAGTCGTAATCACCGGTGCCGCTGGCGGCGTTGGACGGGCTACCGTTGCCTATTTCAACCAGCGCGGTTTCCGTGTGATTGGGGTAGACCGTTTACCCCATTATGAGGAATTTCCAGAGGATGGACTCTACATCCAGGCGGATATTGCTGTACCAGAAAACCTTGAAATGATCTATGCCAGGGCTAAAGCCTTCTCGCCGACCCTCGATGTATTAGTCAACAATGCTGCCTTCCAGGTTACCAAGCCGCTGATCGAGACCAGCGTGGAAGAATGGGACGCCGTTATGGGCTCGAACCTGCGCTCCGTCTTTTTGGGCGTAAAACTGGCCTACCCGCTGCTCAAAGCCGAAGGAGGCGGTGCCATTGTGAATGTTTCTTCAGTTCACGCCGTGGCTACCTCTGCTAATATTGCCGCCTATGCCGCCAGCAAAGGCGGGCTACTCGCCCTGACCCGTGCCATGGCAATCGAATTTGCGCCGGATAACATCCGTGTGAACGCCGTTTTACCGGGTGCCGTCGACACCCCCATGCTGAGGGCTGGCTTTCATCGCGGTCGCGCTGGTGAGGCTTCAGAAGAAGCCCAATTGGCGGCTCTGGCTGCCAAGACTGTCAATGGACGGGTTGCCAACCCCGAGGAAATTGCTTCGGTCATCTATTTCATGGGCGACCCCTCTGCCTCCAGCTTTATCACGGGGCAGGGTCTGGTCGTGGATGGCGGCGCAACTTGTCGTTTGAGCACAGAATAGGAACCAGACATGAGCCGTTCTTTCCAAGAGCGTTTTATGGATTTTGCCCGGCGAGGGTACGACGGCTTGCGCCGTATACCGGAACTTCCAGCAGCAAACTGGCACCCCTGGCGCAGAGAATCAAAACGCCGCCTGGCTGCCCTCAAAGACAGCCACAAGGGCGAGCGCTGCTTTGTTGTCGGTAACGGCCCTTCCTTGAAAAACACTGACCTCTCCAAACTGAAAAACGACTTTTGCATCGGCATGAATCGAATTTTCCTGGCTGCCGATGAACTCAGCTTTTGCCCGGACATCCTGGTTTGTGTCAATGACCTGGTGGTGGAACAGTCGGTGGAGGAGTTCAACAGCCTGCAGATGCCCAAGTTCTTCTCCTGGCGGGCGCGCAAATGGCTGACAATGGACCCCTGGATGCACTTTATCTACACATCCTATACCTCTCCCAGGTTTTCGACGGACGTGACCGGTCGGGTTTGGGAGGGCGCAACAGTCACCAATGTCTGCCTGCAGCTGGCATATCACCTGGGCTTTAGCGAGGTCATTTTAATCGGCGTTGACCACAGTTTCGCCACCCAAGGCAAACCCAACACCACAATTCAGTCTCAGGGTGACGACCCCAACCACTTTTCCGCTTCTTATTTCGGCAAAGGCTTCCGCTGGCAGTTGCCAGACCTGGAGACATCAGAATTAGGTTACCGTATGGCTCGCCAGGCTTACGAGAAAAATGGACGGAAGATCCTCGACGCAACCGTGGGCGGAAAGCTCGATATCTTCGAAAAGGTCGACTATAACAGTTTGTTTTAGTAAAGAGCTGCTGATACTGTCGGTCTCCTGAGCTGGCACACGAACTCACTGAAGGGGACGGTTCTAACCGTTTATCCTAAATCTTGAACCGCAAAAAAGAGTGTGGTAATCCGAAGATGTTTGATGTTCGTTTGCAAGGGTTCGTGACGTCAGGTTGAAATACGCAACCTGACCTACTGCTAAGCGTGATTGTTATTACCGTAAACCCCGAACTTCAACTTCAACTATAATTAAACTATGATCTCCCAACCATTGGTCTCGATCATCACGCCCTCCTTTAACCAGGCTGCCTTCCTCGAGCAGACATTACTTTCTGTCCTGGAACAGGATTATCCCAGGATCGAATACTGGGTCATCGATGGTGGTTCGACCGATAGCAGCCTTGAAATCATTAAGAAATACGCGCCAAGACTTGCAGGTTGGGTCTCCGAAAAGGACCGAGGACAGGCAGATGGCGTCAATAAAGGCTTCGCCAAAGCTACAGGCGAGGTCATTGGATGGGTAAACTCAGATGACCTTTACTATCCGGGGGCGATCGCGAGTGCTGTGGAGGCTTTCCGCCAGCACCCCGATGCCAGCTTTGTTTTCAGTGATGTAGAGTCAATCGACGAACACGGGACCGCTTTCAACCTGATGCGTTATGGCGATTGGAAACTGGCAGACCTCATGACCTTCAAGATCATTGGCCAGCCCGGCGTCTTCATGCGTCGTGAGGTGTTGGAACAAGCCGGTTACCTCGACTTGAGCTACAACTACCTGCTGGACGTGCAGCTCTGGCTGCGTATGGCTGCCATTGCTGAGCCGGTATATGTGCCCGGCAAGGTTTGGGCGGCAGCGCGCATCCATTCAGATGCCAAAAACATCGCTCACGCTGAAAAATTTGGGGCAGAAGCGTTCCGCCTTGCCCATTGGCTTTGCGAAGACCCGCGTTTCTATCCACTAAGCGCCAGCATCTTCAAAAAAATCTGGGCAGGAGCACATCGTTTGAACGCCTTCTACCTCGTGGAAGCCGGGCAATTCAAACCAGCATTGCGATCTTACACGAAAATGATGCGCCTGGCACCATCTGCTGCCAAAGGCACCTTCAAGAGGATGGGATTTTCACTCCTCGGCGCTCTTGGTGTCCAAAATATCCGCGAGCGGTATTCCCAGTGGCGGTTACAGCGTTATCAAAAAAAGCAAAAACGAGAGGATGACAATGACTGAGTATCCGCTCGTCTCCATCGTTACTCCCTCCTTTAACCAGGCGCGCTTCCTCGAGGAGACCATGCGCTCCGTCCTGGAGCAAGATTATCCTAACATGGAATACATTGTCATCGATGGCGGTTCCACTGATGGCAGCCTGGAAATTATCCAAAAATACGCAGATCGACTGGCTTATTGGCAAAGCCAAAAAGATAAAGGGCAGACCGATGCCATCAACCAGGGCTTTGCGCGAGCCAACGGTGATATCCTGGCATGGCTCAATTCAGACGATATTCTTTATCCTGGTGCGGTCAGTGCTGCCGTCCGCCAGCTCCAGATGCATCCAGAGGTGGGTATGGTCTATGCGGATTGCCACTGGATCAACGCCGAAGGCAAAGTTATTGGCGACTTTCCGGCTGCCCAAACTGACCTGAAAAAGCTGCGCCGCGGCTATGTGCACATTCCCCAGCAAACCGCTTTCTTCCGGGCAGACCTGTGGAAAGAAGTTGGACCACTTGACGATAGTTTCTACTTCGCTATGGATTATGATCTCTGGACCCGCCTGGCAACCCACGCCCCGCTTCTCTATGTGCGCGAGCTTTGGGGAGCTTTTCGTTTGCATGAAGGCGCTAAATCAATTGCCGAAGATGACCGCTGCTGGCCCGAAATGCTGCGTGTGCACTATCGTGATGGTGGCAAAAAGCTCTCGCCAATGACCCTCAAGTACACCATTCGCAAGCTCGTTCAACCGCTGTGGATCCGGCTGCGCAGGCACCGCATTAAGAACTAATCTTACGAAATCTGAGAATTACTGTTCTCTTGCAGCTGGCTTGATGTTGACCAGGACCGTTCCAAGGCTGGCAATCCCCAATCCCAACACCCCGATCCAGGTTAGTTTCTCTCCCAGAAACAGCCAGGCGAGTAAACTGATTTGAACCAGCATGGTGTTATTGATCATGCTGGACTCCATTGCAGTCAATACCTGCAGGCTTTTATTCCACAGCCAGAATGCCAGTGCGGTGTTAATAATTGCCAACTCTAACAGGATCAGCCATGATTTACCACTCAAGGGCGGAAGACCCTGAAAAGCAATTCCGCTCACCAACATCAAAATCGCTCCAAACCCCATGCTTATGCCAGTAACAAGGATCGGATCAAGATTTTTTTGGCGGTTTACTCCGCGTCCCATGATGGAAGCGATCGCGTTTGAGAGCATGGTAAAACCCCCCAGCAACAGTCCAAGCGCACTCTTTGGAAGGCCGGTTTGAGGTGAAAAGTAAACCAGCACACCTACCAGAAAGAGAGCCAAACCACCCCATTGCAGTTTGCTGACAGACTCACGCAAAACGACCAGCCCAATGATTGCCACCAGCGGAGCAGAAAAATTGAGCATCAAACTAAGGGTGATCGCATCCAGATACTTCAGAGATAAAAACTGCCCACCCTGGGCGAAGGCGTAATACACCAACCCAAGCAGAAGCAACTGTACCCACTCTTTTTTGGTTATTTGTTGAATCGATTCTCGCTTTCTAAACATACCCGGCAAAAGGACGAGAAAGGCGATGAAATAACGCAGCCCTGCAAAGGTGAGAGGTGGGATTTCTTCGATCGATATTTTGATTAAAACCCATGAACTTGACCATAACAAGGTCACAAATAAGGCTTGAACAATTGCTTTATTTCGTTGGGAACTAAACAAAAAAGAACTCCGTTTCTCGACACGATGAAAAAATTGCCTAACTAACCCCTCCCGGCTTTTATCCTATCCGATGCTATGCTTTCGCTTTTGCATCGCTTGGTCCAGCTCTGCCAGTTTTGAACTGCACGGAACCCTGGATGCTCAGGGGGGGGCAAGAAAATTGTATCATTTATCCAACGACCTCAAGCCGACTTTATTATTCCTTATTACCCGATTAGGCTAAGGTTTAGATGAGAATCGTAGTATTTACCGCCAAACGCCTAAAATTGACAGCTGGATCGTCTACAAACTGGCAGGTTCCACCTCCCCATGATCAAAACCGTTAATCTTCCTTACAAACCAGCGTTTTCATCCGGTTGGTGGATGCCGAAAACATTACCTTCAGTATCCAGGTAATACCCTTGCCAGGCCATTCCAGCCAAAGCCATTTTCGGTAGGGCAACCTGACCACCAGCCATGAGGATTTTTTGTTCATACAGGTCATAATCATCCACGCCCATGGTAAGTGTGGCTGCGTTCGTGCCCATTTCCAGGCTGGGGCGATCGGCAGGGCGTAGTTGGATACCGCCATTGATGCCGGGAACCCCTTCTTCTCCGGTGATAACAACAAAATATGGACTGTTTAGAAATTGAGAGTAGTCTTCAAACTTCCAATTAAAAACATCGGCATAAAACTTCATTGCTCGCTCAAGGTTATCTGCTTGCAATTCGAAATGGATAGGTCGGTTATTCATTTTCATTACTCCAATCCTGTATCTATTTATCTAGTATAAAAAGGGATTTGCTATAAAACAAATCCCTGTCCATTCTGTATTTAGTTAATCGCAAACGTTGTCTAGCTACCTGTGCCCAAAAGCTTTCCAACACGCTCAAATGCATCCAGGGCTTGCTCAAGATGATCCTGGCTGTGGGCTGCAGAAATCATCACACGAATACGTGCCTTGCCCATTGGAACCGTCGGGAAGCCGAGCGCACCGGCAAAGATGCCTTCTTCAAACAGTTTGCGGCTGAATTCGCGTGCCAATTGCACGTCACCCAGCATAACCGGTGTGATGGGGGTTTGGGTGTGGCCTGTGTCAAAGCCCAGTTTGCGCATTTCTTCCTGGAAGAAGCGCGCGTTTGCCCAAAGGCGGTCCACCAATTCGGTAGATTCCTCCAGCAGGTCTACTGAAGCCAGGCAGGCAGCCACATCCGGAACGGTCACAGCAGAGGAGAACAAGAAGGGACGTCCGCGTTGGCGCAGCCATTCGATGATTTTTGCGTTCCCAGCCACCACGCCGCCGACCACACCAAATGCTTTGCTGAAGGTACCGACCTCAACGTCAACCTGACCATGCAGTTTGAAGTGATCCACAATACCGCGGCCGCCTTCGCCCAAAACGCCTTCGCCGTGGGCGTCATCGACCATGGTCATCAGGTTGTATTTTTTTGAAACCTCAACCAACTTGTCGAGCGGAGCGTAATCGCCATCCATTGAGAACACACCATCGGTGATCATCAAACCGCGTCGGTAGGTGCCCTGGGCTTCCTTGACCACCCGCTCAAAATCTTCCACATCGGCGTGCTTAAAACGCAGGATCTTTGCTCCAGAGAGACGTGAACCGTCAATGATCGAAGCGTGGTTCAACTCGTCCGAGAAAATCACATCTTCCTTACCGACCAGGGCTGGAATAGTGGCACCGTTGGCGGTAAAGCCGGATTGAAATGTGATTGCATCTTCCACACGCTTGAAAGCCGCCATCCGCTTTTCCAACTCCACATGCAGGCTCAAAGTCCCGGCAATGGAACGCACTGCACCAGGACCAACCCCATATTTTTGCATTGCCTCACTGGCTGCTTGAACCAGGCGGGGGTGGTTCGCCAACCCAAGATAGTTGTTGGCGCAAAAATTGAGCACATGTTTTCCGTTAATGATCACAGAAGGACCCTGGGGAGAATCCATTGTGGGAATGTTGTTATAGAATCCGGTTTCCTTGAGGGTCTTTAGTTCTTCATCGATCCAGGCTAATTTGTCGGTCATAATCTCCTCTTTATCTAATCTGGTAAGCAATTGGCTAAATTATACTCTGCCGTTTTCTAAAAATCACTGATGGCTTTCCGTTTTTTTGCCGATGCAGTATAATCCCATCGATAAGTTCCCCCCAATTAAGGAGAGAGAAATGATCATCATCCAAGCAAAAGACTACGATGAAATGAGCCGTAAAGCCGCCTTGTTTATCGCCGGACAGGTTTTACTCAAGCCAAACAGCGTTCTTGGTCTTGCAACTGGTTCAACCCCTGTCGGTACGTTTAAGGAACTGGTTCGTTTCCATAAAGAAGACGGCGTCTGTTTTCAGCAGGTGCGCACAGTGAACCTGGATGAATACTATGGCTTGCCCGCCTCCCATGAGCAAAGTTACCGCCGTTTCATGCAAGAAAGCCTCTTTGATCATATCGATATCCTCCCCAACAACACCCATGTGCCGGATGGACTCACCAGGGATCCCCAGGCATACGGAAAACAATATGACGAGATGATTGCCGCTATGGGTGGGATCGATCTGCAGTTGCTTGGTATTGGCAGCAATGGACATATCGCTTTCAATGAACCTGGCAGGTATTTTACGGCACCAACCCGACTGGTGGATCTGAATAAAAACACCATTGAAGACAACGCTCGCTTTTTTGAGTCAGAAGATGAAGTTCCCCGGCAGGCGATCTCGATGGGTATGAAATCGATCCTTGGCGCTAAACGAATCCTGATCCTTGCCAGTGGAGCTAACAAGGCTGAGGCTGTCAAAGAGATGCTGGAGGGTCCAATCGATCCTATGGTTCCAGCCTCGATCCTTCAACTACATCCCAATGTGACCTTAGTGGCAGATAACGACGCCCTGTCGCTGATTTCTTAGCAGTAAGCATTCTGAATTTGTAAGGGAGTCCTACCATGGACTCTCTTTTACTTTTCTTTTTGACTGCCTATTCGTAATAACCGCTGATTGCAACTGCACCAGGACCAGCATGCGCTCCAAGCACCGGTCCGGTGCTGGTTAAGATCAGTTCCAGTGGCTCCAGCTCCTGCTGGATTCGCTCCCTCAAAATCATGGCTTCTTCCAGGGCGGCACCATGCATAACAGCCACATGCAGCTTCAGACCATCACCAATTTTTTGCTTGAAATGGTTGAACACCTTATCCAGCATCGATTTTTTTGTACGTGCAAGCCCAACGGGTTCAATTTTCCCGCTCTCAGCACTCACTGCCACCAAGGGATGCACAGCGATAACCACGTTACCGATCAATTTGAAAGCTGGTCCCAACCTGCCAGAACGGGCAAGATTGGTAAGAGATGGCAGACCAACTGAACATATCACCTTTTGACGAACAGCTTCAATAGCATCCAGAGCAAGCCGAGCCGATGCCCCCAACCTCACTGCACGAGCTGCTGCCAGCACTTGCCAACCTTGCTGCATGGAGATCGCTCGTGTATCAACTACTTTTACCGGCACCTTGCATTCCCTGGCAGCATTGCTGGCAGATTCAAATGTGCCGCTTAGTTTGCTGCTGACGGTCAGGCAGATAATTTCTTGCGCATCCTGGGCTGCTGCTTCGAATGCTTGCCTGAATTCCCCCAGACTTGGTTGGGAAGAAGTTGGAATTGCTGTAGTGGTGGGTAGACGCTTATAGAACTCGTCTGCAGTCAATGTGACGCTATCGAGGTATTGTTCCCCATCCCAGATGATGTGGGTGGGTACTTTGATGATGCCGTACTCTTGGGTAAGGTCTTCAGGAATATCGCATGCACTATCAGTTACGATCTTGATCATTTCCACTCCTGGTTTGTTTGGCAGTAATCATTGCTACTACTCAAATCTTAACCCAAAATTGTGGAAAGAGGTACCCTTGTGCAAAACCTGGCCAGGAAGGCTTTTTACCGCGTTTCCTTCATCGCAAGCCTTACTTACGAATTGATCTCTCGACTCCCCACCTGCTGCCTGGCACTGGTTCGAGCCGCTTGAACCCCGCTCTGGCAAAAAAGCTGGCAAAGCCGATCTCTCCCAAATCATAACGCTCTGGCAGGGCTGCCCGGGGCTGGGTGATATCATCCAATGGTAGTGCCTCCACCCTTTGGGCTCCTGCCCGCCAGGCTTCATCAAGAGCACCTCGCAGCAGAGCCAAAAATAATGAAGAATAATCAGCCCGTTTCAGTAAGGATATCTGGCGAATATCCCATTTTTGGACTCCCAGCTCCCCAGATGTTTCCCCAGGGGTATAAACTAGTTCGCATGCTCCAATCGCCCTTTGTTCTTCAAATAACACCACACCTGAACGCAGACCCGCATCATAAAAATTTTCCAGGTTAATATCCTGTGGTTTTTCGCACCTCTCCAGCAGCTCCAGGATGATCGCTTGCATTTCCGAGGTCATATTTTCGCGCAGGTTTTTATCGATGATATTCGTGAACAGCAGGTAGTCAGCTGGACTTTGCGGCACACGCACACTGAAACGTTCTGGTAGCCGCCAAACCCCAGGTTGGTTGCCCTCGTAGAGACTGAGGGCATATTCCTGGTACTCTGCCGGCAGCTGTAACTTGAAAAGATTGCAGATATAGGTCAAATCCTGGTAATCCTGGTGGTCGAAATCGTAGCCCAGGTGAAAATCAACCAACCACTCCGGATGGATACAGGCCACATTCATCCCCGAAATCCGACCTTGCCCGGTCAATGAATCACCCGGATATTCTATACCACCCACGATCTGCCCCTTGCTGTTTCGCACAAAACTGTGCAGATCAATTTGGTGACCGGCACCATTCTCAAGGACGAAGTTGTGCTCCCATTCATCCCCCCTGGGCAAATATTGATAATCCAAGCGCCGCAGAATGTTGAGCAGACGCGCTAAATACTGATGGTTGATCGCCAGGTCCAGGTCGGAATGATCCCGGGTTTGCCAACCTAAAAGCGCGTCCACCGCCCAACCGCCATCCACCACCACAGGTATGCCGGCAATTTCAGCCAGCTGCAACACCCGCGCAACTTCCTCTTCATCCATTAGCGGCGTTTCACTAGGGTGTACGCGCGTTGGGAAATCGGCAAGCAGTTCTGCCAGCTCTGGGTCGGATGGTCGCATTGGGTTTAGCCCGTTCATCCCGCCTCCTCGGTCAATGGATTGGAATTATTTTGTCCAGATTTAGTTTCAAGTTTTCCGGTACTCAGCGCCAATATGAGTGATATTACACAGAGCGCGGCTCCCATCAGGTAAATCTCACGGTTGCCATAACGGTCATAGATAAAACCGCTCACTGCATTGCTGAGCATATAGCCCACCCCAAACATCGTGACTCCAATTAACGCGTTTGCTGTACTGGTAACATTTTTGGGCAGGAGCATATTGATCAGGGTGACCGAACAAACCAACCTAAACGTGAAACTGACGGAAGTCAGCACGCTGGTAACAAACACAATTCCTGCAGTCGGGAAGAACCAGACCAGCAAGCGCCTGATGATGTCGAATACAATGATGATAATGACGATCTGCTTTAAACCGACTTTGCGGATCACTCTATCAGCGTAAATCATAAACGGCACTTCGCCCAGAGCGCTGAGGCTGTTTGCCAGCCCGATCATTCCCGCTTCCAACCCCAGGTGCTGCATAAAAATCGGTTCGAAGGCGCGGATGCCATCCTGGACAGGGTCTGAGATTGCCAGTGCCAGCGCCATCAACCACAGGAAGCGATGATTGACGATTAATTTGAGCACGGCAGACAGGCTGAGGTGCTCTTCTTTTGTCTCTCCGCTGACGTCAAAAACAGACTCCGGTATCAACAGCAAAACCACAATGCTTAGGGCAACCAACACCAGGAATACAATCGTGTTATAGGTGAAGCCGTAATTCTGGTAAATCCAGCCGGCGATTAAAGTTGAAACAGCAAACCCGATCGACCCCCACAAACGGATCGAACCAAAGCTTGATGTGCCCCTTTCCGTCGATTTTGACGCTACCGAATACGACAAATTTTCTGATGTAGAATAAAAAGGTCCCTGCACAGCCCGGTATATTGTCCAGAACAGTACCACTGGCACAAAAGCCTTTAACCAAGCAATCGAACCCAACGAAATTGCCATAACCAACAGCGAGCCGATTAACACCGAGCGCTTGTTGAACGCCCTGTCAAATACCTGCCCATACCTGGGCGCAAGTAAGATCACCGCCGCTGACCCCACTACGATGATCGTACTGATTTGAATACCGCTGAAGCCGAGCTGGTCATAATGCAGCGACATATACGCCATTAGCATGCCCATAGAGGCAAAGATCAGCAAAAAATACAGCCGGAAATACAATTTGACAGACCGTACAGGTTTGGATTTTGGCATAACTTCCAGACGTTGCAATAATTTTGTTGATTATATCATTCCCACCTGTCTCGTTGCATTTCTGGATAAAACAGGCGCTTAACGGTATACTTAACCAAAAAAAATGCCATTTTTCTCGGAGGTTCCATGAAAGCCGTCGTCCATCAACAGCAACTCGCCCACGGTGTAAGCACCGTTTCGCGTGCGGTCACGTCCCGTAGTACCCTCGCTGTCTTGTCCAATATCCTGATCAAAACCGACGATGGTCGCCTGCGCCTTTCTGCCACCAACCTCGAGCTCGGTATCAGTGCCTGGATCGGTGCCAAAATTGAGCAAGAAGGTGGGCTGACCGTTCCTGCCAGGACCTTTGTTGACATGGTCAGCAACCTGCCGAACGAGGAGGTCACCCTCACAGTAGACGAGCGCACCCAGAGCCTGAACGTCAAATGCGGCACGCTTAACACCGACATCAAGGGCATCAGTGCCGAAGAATTTCCGCCTATGCCCACCCCAAACCTGGATGAAGCCATCGCGCTCAATATCCAAAACTTCAAAGATCAGATTCAGCAGGTTGTTTTTGCCGCTTCCACGGACGATGCCCGCCCCAACCTTACCGGCGTGCACATGACCTTCAACGGTTTCACGCTTGAAATGGCTGCCACCGATGGCTATCGCATCTCGATTGCCAAGTCCGAGATGGCGCAAAAAGTGCCTCAGAACTTCGAAGCCCTGGTTCCCGCCCGTGCCCTGGCAGAACTGAGCCGCATTACCACCGATGGCGACGAGACCCTCTTGATGTCGTTCCCCCAGGGTCGCGGGCAGGTTATCTTCCAGATGAAAAACGCCCAGCTGGTTTCTCAATTGATCGAAGGCAGCTTCCCAAATTACAGCGCCATCATCCCGCCTTCGTTCAAGACCCGCACCGTGCTTTCCACCGCGCAGCTGCTCAAAGCCTGCAAACAAACCGAAATCATCGCGCGCGAAGGCAGTTACATCGCCAAATTCGATATTCAGCCTGAGATTGAAGGTGATAAGAGCTCTCTGCTCGAAATCTCTGCACGCTCTGAGCAAACTGGCTCGTCTGAAGTGATGGTTGATGCCTCGGTCGATGGTGTGCCTCTCTTAATTTCGTTCAACATTCGCTACCTGCGTGAAGCTCTGGAGGTCATCAAAACCCCCAACGTGGTGCTCGAGACCAACGCTGTGCATACCCCCGGTCTGCTTCGCCCGGTTGGCGACGAAAACTTCACTCACATCATCATGCCCATCAACACCGCAAGGTAGTCATTCCTTAGATTTGTAGCCGGGTTGATAAAACGCAACCCGGCTTTTTTTTAATCAGCCACTTTGAACTGGATTCCGTGCATTCCCAATACATTCGAAATCTTTCCAATTTAGGGATTTACTTTGAATCTCTCACGGCGAAGTGATATAATATTTAACATCTTAGTTCCACACATATTGTTATTGCCACAACCCTACAACTGATCGTTTGACCCGTTCCAATCTAAAGGAGTACTATGGAAACAGCCCCCTCATTTAAAACTTTTCTTTCTGTCCTTATGGCAATCCTTATCAGTCTCGCGTTAATTGGCACCGCCGGCGCTGCCAACCTGGCACAAGACCCGCCGCCCATAAACGGCGGTTCGCAAATTGAAGTTATCTCCCCTTATTATTCCATCGAGCACCTCACCACTCCCGATGGCACCCAGCTATCAGGCTCTATCATCACCGGTCCACCCCGTCCGCTGCCCGAATACGAAGCGGAACGCGAAGCTTCAATGACCGCCATCGAGCCCCAGGGTACGCTTGCCAACTTCCCCTCCTATGACTGGGTTTTCGGCTGTTCGGCTGTTTCGGGCGCAATGATCGCCGCCTGGTACGATCGCGGCTCTTACCCCAACTTCTACACTGGTCCAACCAACGGCGGTGTCATGCCCCTCACAGACACCAGTTGGGCTACCTGGTCTGATGGCTCGGTTACTTATCCCAACAACCCCCTGATTGCCTCCCATAACGGTGTCGATGGACGCGTTATCAAGGGCTCCATCGACGATTATTGGATCAGTTATGGCAATGCCGCAAATGATCCATACATCACTGGTGGCTGGCCTCAGCATGCCTGGGGCGACGCCATTGGCGATTACATGAAAACCAGCCAGTCCGCATATAACAACACCGACGGCTCCACCACTTTCTATACCTGGACCTCTCTACCAAGCCAGCTCACCTGTGCGGATATGGTCAGCAATAGTATTCACACAAAAGACGGCACTTATGGGCGCAAGCTTTTCTACGAAGCCCGCGGCTATACTGTCACCGACTGCTACAACCAAAAAACCGATAATAATTCCGGCGGCTTTACTTTGGCGAATTTCCAGGCCGAGATCGACGCCGGGCACCCGGTTATGCTCAACCTGGCTGGGCACACCATCGTTGGCTATGGTTACAATGGCTCCACCATTTACATCCGCGACACCTGGGATAGCGACCCTGCCGCTGTGTATACCATGCCGTGGGGCGGCAGTTATGAGGGCATGACCCTGCTGTCAGTCAGCGTGGTCCACCTTCAGCCGAATCAGGTGATCGCTTCCAAGGTTTACCTGCCTCTGATTACGAAAGCGATCACACCGCCTTCACCGCCAACTGGTATATCAGCCAGTGACGGTACATTTACGGATAAGGTCCAGGTATCATGGTCGGCTTCAACTGGGGCAACCTACTACCAGGTTTTTAGAAATACCAGTAATGATTCTTCCAGCGCAACCTCACTCAGCTCCAGCCATCCTTCCAGCCCATACAATGACACCTCAGCTGTGGCTGGAACAACTTACTATTACTGGATCAAAGCCTGTAATTCGGCTGGTTGCTCAAGTTTTTCAGCATCCGATTCCGGGTATCGCCAAGTCACAACGCCGCCAACCAACCCCTTCCTCAACCCCGGTTTTGAAGATGGGGCGGCTAACTGGATTCAATATTCCTATAAGGGATGGGATCTGATATGGCCGGCTGCAGACACACCCGCTTCAGCGCATGGCGGCAGCTGGCTTGCCTGGTTGGGTGGAGACGATGACGAAGTCGCGATACTATCACAGACAATCACTATTTCTGCTTCTGCGCCTTACCTGCATTTTTGGTATTGGTCAGCTTCAGAAGATGCCTGCGGGTTCGATTTTCTTCGCATCGGCGTGAATTACTTCAACTTCTACCAGCGTGAGCTGTGTTCCGCAAACAACACAAGCGGTTGGGTACAGGGGGTGTTGAACCTCTCTGGCTATGTTGGCACGAATCAGACGGTGCAGTTCACCGTCACCACGGACGGAAGCTTAAACAGCAATCTGTTCCTGGATGATGTCTCCATGTCTGCTTCTGCCACCATGTCAGAAGGTCAGCCTGTTGGCGCGGAGCGCTACCCTGGGGCAGCACTGCTGGGCAAATAGACAGAACAGTCTTTAATCCATTTACAGTACGGGCGGGTTCCAAACCCGCCCGGCATTTTCTTCGTCTCAAACCCTTCTTCGGACTGCTTGCATGCCGTAGGCTGGTCTTTTCGTGGGTCGGGGCGTGCCCTCAGCTTTATTCGTGGAGGTTTTTACAGTTTTTACAGTATTTACACTGTTTTTTGGCAGTGCCATATGGCAGTTTGAGTGTAAAAACCCGTTTTGTTAAGGTGCGCGGCCTTGATTTGCGGCTAGATTATAGCACAATTGTTCTAATTAGCAAAGCGAGTGCCAGGGAACCCAGCCTTCCTCTTTGAGGAGGGGTTCATGCATCTTTTTCACTTAAGCCCTCCCCTTTGAGGAGGGTCCATGCATCTTCTTCACTTAAGCCCTCCCCTTTGGGGAGGGTCCGTGCAACGGGGGTGAGGTTCTTTTAGTAGCCAATTG
>CAZDPK010000036.1:0-19320 GCA_964507335.1 uncultured Anaerolineaceae bacterium
GGCCAGGTTAGCCCATTCCCTACAAAAAAGCCGGGTTCAAATGCAGAACCCGGCCAACTATCGCTGTCAGCTATCTGTATCAGCTATCATCTACTCAAATGCAATGATCAGCTGATAATGCGGTTGACCGCCGTTGTGGATTTCGAGTTCGACATCGGGGTAGTCCTTGCGTATGCCATCAGCCAGCAGGTTTGCCTGGGTTTGGTTGAGGTCTTCACCGTAGAAGAAAGTAACCCGTTCCACTTCGTCCATATTGGCTTTTTCAAGCAGTTCTTCAATGGCATCCTCTATCGTCTGAGCCGAAGAGACCAGCTGCCCGTCATATAAAGCGATAACTTCGCCTTTTTCGACCTCAACACCGTCAATTTCTACCGAACGAGTCGAAATAGTGATGTCGCCAGTGTGCACTTCCTGGATGGCATCCTTCATGGATTTTTCGTTTTCCTCCAGGCTGCCTTCCGGGTTGAGCCTGAGCATGGCAGCGAAACCCTGGGGGGCATTGCGGGTCGGAATAATGCCAATTTGTTTGACGCTGACCTTGGCTGCGTTTTGAGCAGCCAGGATGATGTTTTTATTATTCGGCAAAATGATAACTTTATCGGTAGGCAGGTTTTCAAAGGCAGCCACAAGTTCCTGTACGCTGGGATTCATGGTCTGTCCACCTTCCACAATGGCTGCAACACCCAAACTGGCAAAGATCGAGGACAAGCCCTTCCCGGGAGATACCGCCACTACGGCAATATCACCAGGATTGATGGGGGTCAGTTTCAGTTCTGCGACTGCTTCCTGGCGCTCGGTCACCTGATCCTGCAGGTTTTCCATCATTACCTTTTTGACCACACCCTGGGTTTCGGTGTAAGAGATGGGTTCAAAGCGTTTCGCCAATTCGGTGTGGATGTGCATACGGTAAATGCCGTCGCCCTCCCCAACCTGGATGCTGGTTCCAATTTCAGCCAGATCTTCGTAATATTTTTCAAGTGTAAAACCTGGATGAGGGGCAAAATCGATTACGACTTCGTAATCCTGTCCTTCCTCAACAGTTTCCATGGCATTGGCAAGATCCAACTCAGCCAGGGGTTTCAAAACTGCGCCACTGGCATCCAGAGACTGACCCTGTAGCAAACGTACCATGCCTTCGAAGATGAAAAACAGTCCAGTCCCGCCCGAATCGACCACACCTGCTTGCTTCAATACCGGAAGTAATTCCGGTGTGTTTTTTACACTCACATCTCCGGCCTCCACGATCGCTAAAAGCATATCGCTCAGGCTTGCATCGGCTGTGACTGCCTCTTCAGCCGCGCTGGTCATATCCTTGACCACTGTTAGGATCGTGCCTTCTACTGGCTTGACAACACCCTTGTAAGCCGTGTTGCGGGCTTCTTGCATGGCGCGCATCAGTAAATCGGGATCCATGGTTCCATAATCATCCAGCGCACGTGAAAAACCCCGCCATATCTGGGAGAGGATCACGCCGGAATTCCCGCGGGCTCCCATCAGGGCTCCCTGGGCGAAGGCTCTGGCAGTCTCACCGACGTTTTTGGAACGAACCTGATCGGCTTCTTTGAAAGCTGCCTGCATGGTCAGAACCATGTTGGTTCCGGTATCGCCATCGGGAACAGGGAAAACGTTTAAGGAGTTGACGTAAGCCTGGTTGGTTGTAAGCCAGATCAGACCAGCTTCAAACAGCAACATTAGACCGTCACCGTTCAGTGGTGACTGGAGCAGCAAGTGACGCTCCTTTTCATCGGGAAGGACATATTTATTTTGATTCATTATTCACCTTGGCAAGTTAATCCGGATTACTAACTCTAAGCCCCCGCACGTGGACATCTACGCGCTTGACCGGAACCGCCATCGTTTTCTCCACAGCATATTTAACACTCTCAGCCACTGAATCAGTAACTGTCTTAATCCGAAGCCCATATTCGATCACCAGGTTTAATTCCAGGCTTACGCCATCTTCTTCGGTCTTAACGATGACACCAAAATCCGCGTCTTTGTTGAAGAATCTGGAAACCGATTCGCCCACATTCCCTGGCATCAGGCTGATCACACCATAAGACTGTAGAGCAGCATTGCGGGCAACGGTGCGAACGGCTTGTGAGAGGATATAGATGCTCCCAAGTGGATTTTCTTGTGTTGTCATTTTTAAACTCTTTCTCCGAGATTCACCTTGATTATTTCAAAAATCTCTGGTAATATAAACGCTTGCGCGTTCAAATGGTTACGCGACAGACGATATTATAATGCAAGAAAGGTATTGAGATGGCAAAGTGCAGTCAGTGTGGAAAAACCACCACCTTCGGTCACAATCGCAGTCACTCTCTCGTCGCAACCCGACGAAAGTTCCGCCCCAACCTGCAGCGGGTTTCCGTTATGGAAAGCGGTCGGAAAGTTCGCAAAGTACTTTGCGCGCGCTGCATCAAAACCCTGACCAAGGCGTATCGCTAGTTTTTACACCCAAAACAAACATCAAAAAGTCGCCCTGCGGCTTTTTTGATTTTAAACCAGAGCTGCTCTTAATGCTGCAATCCCCGCGGCAATGCCTTCCGGGTATCCAAAAACAGCCGTACCTGCCACGAAATTCCTGGCACCAGCGTCGAAAACTTCTTTTATGTTGGCGGCACTGATGCCGCCATCTACCTGGATAATCGCGTTGGAATTGCACTCACTTAAAATCCGATTCACGATTGATATCTTTTCCAG
The DNA here is from genome assembly GCA_964507335.1 of uncultured Anaerolineaceae bacterium. Classification (GTDB taxonomy): domain Bacteria; phylum Chloroflexota; class Anaerolineae; order Anaerolineales; family Anaerolineaceae; genus Mesolinea. The sequence continues at coordinate 2,707 of CAZDPK010000036.1, forward strand.
GCTAACTGGAATAAATTTTTGTCCTCCGAACCCAGGATTGACCGACATGATCAAAACCTGGTCCACAACATCTGCAAGGTTTCGTAAAGGGATCACCGGTGTACCGGGGTTAAAAGTGAGCCCGGCTTTCGCGCCAAATTCACGGATGGATTGCAAACTGCGGTGAATGTGAGGGCAGGTTTCGTAATGGATCGTGACCGTGCTGGCGCCGGCGTCGATAAAGTTTTTCAGGTGCTTTTCAGGCTCAACGATCATCAGGTGCACGTCGACTGGCAGGTCGCAGGAATCTTTGCAAGCCCTCACAATTTCGGGTCCAAAAGTAATATTGGGAACAAAACTTCCATCCATGACATCGACATGGATTTCATCTGCCCCGCCCTCCTGGGCAGCTCGCACTTGTTCGCCCAGATTTTTTAGGTCGGCTGAGAGAATTGAAGGGGAAATAATGGCATTCATAAGTACCTCTCAGGGCTTGAGTATGATGTAGATATAGAACCAGAAAGGGATTAAACCAACGAGTAAGAGGCCGGCAAGAATACCGAGCGCCCAAGTTTTCCAATCAATGGGAGCATCATCTTCTTCCCAATATTCCTCGTAAAAGCCATTTTCCATTTCCTCAACGGGTGCGGTATAAACAGGTGTCACAACCGCAGGAGGTTCAGGATCTTTTGGTTGGCTGGTAACAGGTTGTACTTTTACTGGTGTTTGAGGAGGTGTGAAGTCCAGTTTCTCACCGTTCGCAGGGGTCTCTTGAAGGCGTGCGCCTTGGAAAGTATCATGGACAAAATCCATCGTTTTGTTGGATTCTGGATTCGTGTCATACAAACCTAACAGCAACCTGCCCATCTGGTCTGCGGTGCGGTAGCGCGAGCTGGGCTCTTTTGACAGCACTTTCAAAATGATCTCTTCCAGTGCAGAAGGTATGCTGCTGTTGTAATAACGCGGCGCTACTGGTTTGTCCTCGCGATGCATGCGTGCCAATTCAGCTGAGTCAGAAGCCACAAAAGGCAGTCGACCGGTGACCATCTCATACAGAATCACTCCGAGGGAATAGACATCCGATGCTGGGGATGGAGGACGACCACCAGCTTGTTCTGGCGAGAAATAGTGCGGTGAGCCCCAAACCACATCGCTTTGTTCATCTGGTGAAATAGTGGAAAGCGCTCTCGCAATGCCAAAATCAGTCACTTTTAGACGTCCTTCGGGGGTCACCAGCATATTGTGTGGTTTAACATCGCAGTGCACCAAACCGGCCCGGTGAGCGTAACCTATCCCACCGCAAGCCTGGATCATTAACTCCAAAGCCTCGCTGACTGAGAAACGCTCTTTCTGTTTGATCAGTGTTTTTAAATCCGTTCCTGGCATATATTCCATCACGATGAAGAGATGCCCCTGATCAAGTCCAAAATCATGCACTGTAACAATGTTGGGGTGGGATAAGTTGGCGGCAGCCCGGGCTTCCTGGCGAAAACGCTCCCGGAAAGCAGGGTCCTTTGAGAAATCCTCGCGCAGCACCTTGACCGCCACGTTACGTTCCAGCATCAAATCCCTGGCTTTATAGACCACAGCCATACCACCAGTCCCCAGCGTGTCCTGGAGCTGGTAACGATCGTTTAGCAGGCTTGGCATCTCCATAGCGGTGATTATAATGCAAATCCCCCCATCAACGAACGACTGAAATCTATCCGCATTAACGATCAAAACCGGCTGGTTCCATCGTGGTTTACAGCCCTAAATAATTATCCATTTGTCTAACGTTTTTTTGATATTGGTGCCACAAAACCCTTGCCTTTTTACAGAAAAAGACCTATAATGTGTGAAAGATTGTCATAAAGTGTCAAAAAGTGTCAAAACATCTGAGAAAGAGGCGCCAAGAGAGGCGCTTCACTGCTTAAAAAAGGGAATAGAACAAATGTTTTACGGAAGGTCGCCATACAACATCGATAAGAAGGGCAGAATGACAGTCCCTTCAAAATACCGGGAAGAAAGCCCGGATGGTGTTGTTGTCACCAAAGGTCTGGATGGGAACCTGATGGTCTACGCGAAAGAGACTTTTGATTTCTTCGCAGAATCCATGAACAAAATCTCCATGACAGACCCAAACCTGCGTTCGTTTAGGCGTGAAATATTAGGTAACTCAGCAGAATTGACTTATGACTCAGCAGGACGGATCCTCATCCCGCTACACTTGCGGAAGTTGGCAGAGATTGAGGAAAACGTGATGATCATCGGTTCCGGAGACTACTTTGAGATTTGGGACTTGGAGCGTCTGGAAGCCTACGAGGCTAACAGAGATCCGGAGGCTCAAGCCAATGCCTGGGCTTCGCTGAACATCACAACAACAAGAGGAAATTGATGGAAGCGGTGCCATCGGCTCCCCAGCCCCACCGCCCCGTACTTTACCAAGAAACAATTGAATATCTGGCTCCAAAAAGCTTAGGTCGCTATTTGGATTGTACAGCCGGCGCAGGGGGACATTCTTTTGGAATTCTCGAAGCCTCTTCTCCTCTCGGTCAACTGATCGCTATTGATCTCGATCCGACTGCCATCCAACTCACGACCGAAAACCTCAGTTCTTTTGGTGATCGCGCCACAATAGTTCATGATAGTTATCTAAACGCGGCGAGAATCTTGCAACAAAAAGGCTGGGACAAAGTTGACGGAATCGTTCTGGACCTGGGTGTTTCTTCGATGCAACTCGATCAGGTGGAACGCGGTTTCTCTTTTCGCACAGAGGCTCCCCTGGATATGCGCTTCGACCCCACTCAAGGGGCAACCGCCGCAGACCTGGTGAACAAGCTGGACGAAAAAGATCTGGCAGACCTGATCTGGAAATACGGAGAGGAAAGGTTTTCCCGCCGAATTGCCCGAAGAATCGTTCAGAGGCGACCAATTCTGACCACAACTCAATTGGCAGATGCGGTCCGATCGGCAATTGGAGGTGCACACAGCAAGATCGACCCTGCTACACGTACCTTCCAGGCAATCCGAATCGCGGTCAATGATGAGTTACAGACAGTTGAGGATGCTATACCGAGCCTGATTGAACTTTTAAAGCCCGAAGGTCGCCTTGCGATCATCAGCTTCCATTCATTGGAAGACCGATTGGTCAAGCAGGCATTTCGAAGAGAGAGTTCAGATTGTATCTGCCCCCCTGAGCAACCTGTTTGCACTTGTGGGCACACAGCAAGCATCAAACTCATCACTCCTCGACCGATTAGTCCTTCGGAATTGGAAACAATGGGAAACCCAAGAGCTCGCAGTGCGAAGCTCAGAGTAGCTGAAAAGAAGTAAGAAAGAACATGTAGTGCAGAAATGAAAAAGGACATCTTACAAGCCTACAAACAAGCCCCCTGGCGCACCCAGATTCAATGGGTGGGCGGTTTCCTATTAATTGTAGTTACTGTGGCACTAGTATCAGGGCTGTACTTGTTCATCAGCGGACGTTCCGCAGCCACTGGCCGCAGAATCCAAAACCTTGAAAGCGAATTATCCGCTCTGCACAGAGAAAATAATGACCTCGAAACCAAGTTGGGCGAGATCGAATCTGAACGCGCTCTTTCTGAACGCATGAGTTCACTAAATATGCGCTCTCTGACACCCGACGAAGCCCTTTACCTTGAAGTTCCCGGGTACGTCCCTGCCGAGGGTCCTTCTTTCGCTCCTCCCCCAACCATCAAGGAAGAACGTACTCCGATTCTGTTGCCTGAGTTTACCAGCACCTTCCTCGAATGGATTTCCTCAAAACTCCAGGCGGGAACCCAAAGCCCCACCCCAACAATAGAGGTGCAGCCATGAGTGAAAGTATTAAAACTCGTTTTTTGGTAATTTGCGTGATCTGCACAGTAGTGGCAGGAGTTGTCGGTCTTCAGATGATTCGCATTCAAAATACCGAAGCCGCTCAGCGCTTATTAGACGCCAGTGAAAACTACCAGGGTGTCACAAGAGTTGTTTATCCGGATCGTGGTAACATCTACGACTCAAAAGGACGACTTTTGGCAGGAAATGAAACATCATACGAAATCGGTTTGGACCTGAACAGTATCTCCCAACCGGAAACAGTTGCAAGCATCGCAGCCAGTGTGCTGGGTCTCGATTATGCCCAGATCCTTGGCTATGCACAGATGACTCCTGGTAACGGCAACCCTGTTTACCAGGTATTGGACGATTTTGTTAGTCAAGACAAGATAATCGAGCTCGAAACCATCAAAGCAGATTACAACAGCCGCAAAGCCAAAGGCAACGAAGTGCTGCCAAACATTGACGGATTGCTTTGGACTGCTCATTCCCAACGCACCTATCCCGAAGGAACCCTTGCTTCTAACATTCTCGGCTTCTATAGTTATCTGGATCGAACAGGTGGTATCGGTTACTTTGGCTTGGAAGAAGCTTACGATTCTCAGCTTGCCGGAACCCCCCAGGAGGTCTTTCTTGCATTCGATCCTCAGCGTCTTACCACGGTAGAAGAGGTTCCACCGGGTGTAACCCTTGTTCTGACATTAGATCGCGAAATCCAGGCCTTGACTGAAAAAACATTGGACGAAGCAATCAATTGGTCAGGTGCGGAAGGCGGCACAATTTTAGTCTATGATCCCGAAGACGGCGGCATAATCTCGATGGCAACTGCTCCTCGCCTCGATCCCAATAATTACTGGGAATACGCTAATCTGTTTCCCGATCCAACTCCCTACAATGCTGCCATCAGCAAAACCTATGAACCGGGCTCTGTTTTCAAGGTGCTGACCATGGCTGCTGCGCTGGATTCCGGACTGGTAGACCCCGACACTCGCTTCCAGGATACTGGTGCTTTCTATATCGGTGGTGCCACCATTTACAACTGGAATATGGGCGCATGGGGTGATGTGGATATGACAGAGTGTCTTCAATATTCATTGAACGTCTGTATGAGTTGGCTTTCCACTGAAATGGGACCTGACACCTTCTATACCTATCTTAAAAACTTTGGGCTCGATCGTAAAACTGGCATCGACCTGGGTGGAGAGAGCAACTGGCCTCTGAAACTGCCGGGTGACAGCCTTTGGTACGAAGTTGACCTCGCTACCAACAGTTTCGGTCAGGGTATTTCACTCACACCAATTCAAATGGTCATGTCCATCGGCGCAGTAGCCAACGATGGTCATATGATGGCTCCCCATCTTGTCAAAGCGATGGTCATCGATGGTCAGCAATACAACGTTGACCCTGTGGTGGTGGGCAACCCGATCAAAGCTGAAACTGCTCATACACTCACCAATATGCTGGTCACCTCGCTTGAAAATGAAGCATCCAATGCCCTGGTTGAAGGCTACTCAGTCGCAGGAAAGACCGGTACCGGAGAAATTGCCACTCCCTATGGTTACTCATCTACAGAAACGAACGCCTCCTTTGTTGGATGGGGTCCGGCTGAAGATCCGAAATTCCTGGTTTATGTATGGCTTGAGAAACCCTCGATCTCGATCTGGGGTTCTGAAGTTGCCGCACCAGTTTTCTCTGACCTGGTCGGGAAATTGGTTGTTTTGATGGATATCCCCCCTGACAGTGTTCGACTGGCAGGAAGTAATAAGATGACAGGACAATGAGGTCTTGTATACAGATATGTTGACGATCAGTAAAGTACTAAGCGCTCTCGGGATGGATGCAGACCCACGCGGTTGCCAACAAGTGGTGACTGGTGGTTGCATCGATTCGCGCCAGGCAACTGATGGTAACCTCTTCTTTGCAATGCACGGTGAGAACACCGACGGACACCGCTACGTGGACCAGGCACTTGCAAGTGGCGCAGTATTAGCTTTGATTGATCACAAGATTAATAGTGCTTACCCTGTTTTCAACCTTAGCGATCGACCCGATCGGTTGCGAAAACCCCCATTCTCCGTGATCGTACCAAATACGCTGGAAGCTCTCCAACAAATTGCTTCCTGGTGGCGTGCCCAGTTTGACATCCCGGTCATCGGCATCACTGGTAGTGTTGGCAAATCTTCAACCAAGGAAACTATGGCAGCCTTGCTCGGCTATAAGTTCAGAGTGCTCAAAAATAAGGGCAACATGAACAACGAAATCGGACTGCCGCTGACACTGCTTTCTCTTAACGAAAGCCATCAAGCCGCAGTGCTTGAAATGGGTTTTTACGTTCCGGGTGAGATCGACCTGCTCTGCAAAATTGCCAAACCTCGCATGGGTGTGGTGACCAACATCGGTACCGTCCACGCCGAACGTGCTGGCGACATCGAAACAATCGCGTCAGGCAAATCCGAGCTGGTGAAAGCCCTGCCTGCCAAACCTGAAGGCTTGGCTGTCTTGAACAATGACGACCCGCGTGTGCGCGCAATGGCGGCACAAACCTCAGCCCGCGTTATCACCTACGGTTTCACCTCTGACGCTGACCTCTGGGCGGATGAAATCCGCTCAACAGGACTCTCTGGTATCCGCTTTACAGCCCATCACCAAGGTAAATCGCACGCGATTGTTTCCGAACTTCTTGGGAAACACTCTGTTTACAACCTGCTCAGTTCAATTGCAGTTGCGCTTGAACTCGGCTTCAATTGGAATGAAATAGATACGGCACTACACAGCCAGGAGATGATCCAACGGGTACGAATGTTCACCAGTCACACTGGAGCATTGATCATCGACGATAGCTATAATGCATCCCCCACTTCCACCATTGCAGCACTGGAATTGCTTAATGAGTTGGAAGGCAGGAAAGTTGCCGTCCTTGGTGACATGCTCGAACTCGGTCAATATGAAGCCGAAGGACATCAGCAAGTTGGTCGAAAAGCAGCTCAAATTGCCAAGAAAATCGTATTGGTCGGGCCACGAAGCATGCTGACCCGTGATGTCATCTTGGATACCGGTTTCCCTGAGGACGATGTGCGTTGGTTTGCTGACTCAGAAGAAGCTGCCTGCTACCTGCAATCTGGACTGGAAACAGGTCAGACCGTCTTGGTGAAAGGTTCACACGGAATGCGAATGGACAAAATTATCGCGGCATTGGAGGAGAAAAACTAATGCGTGGTTTCTCTTTAGCAATTGCCATCAGCGGTCTCAGCTTCCTGCTTTCCACCATCTGGGGAGAGCCATTCATCCAACTGCTCACCAAGTTCAATATTGGCAAGCGCATCAAAGCAGACCAACCCGCCACTCACCGCAAAAAGGAAGATACTCCGACGATGGGCGGTTTCATGTTCCTGGTACCGATCACCTTATTGACAGTAATTCTGAATGCGGTTTCGCTTTTTGGGTCAAAGCTGATTGGGTCTTCCATCCTTGTACCCCTCGGAGCCTTGTGGGCATTCGCAATCATCGGCGCGGTCGACGATTGGGAAGGCATTCGCGGTTCTCGCAAAGGTTTGGGGATGACTGCCCGTACCAAGTTTATTCTCCAGGTGATTGCCGCTTTCGTTCTGGCGTATGCCATGAAGGAAATCCTCCAGGTTCCGCATCTTTTCTGGCCCGCCTCAGATACACCACTCGATTTTGGCTGGGCGTTCATCCCTGTTGCGATGGTGATTATTGTTGGAATGGCTAACGCCATGAATTTCACAGATGGAATCGACGGTCTTGCAAGCATTATCTCAATGACTGCTTTCGGTATCTACGGCATAATCGCCTTGATCCAGGGGCAGGTCTATCTTGGCCGCTTTTGTTTTAGCATCGTGGGAGCCCTGGCTGGTTTCCTTTGGTTCAATAGCAACCCTGCCCGCCTGTTTATGGGCGACACGGGTTCGCAAGCATTGGGTGCAACCCTGGCAGTGGTAGCTTTAATGACTGGTCGCTGGTTGTTTTTGCCCCTGATCGCCATCATCCCAACTGCAGAATTGTTGAGTGTGATCATCCAGGTAAGCTATTTCAAGATCACCAAAGGCAAGCGTGTTTTCATGCGCACGCCTATCCACCATCATTTTGAAGAAATCTACTGGACCGAAAGCCAGATCGTGATCCGTTTTTGGATCATCGAACTGGTCGGTGCATTGCTTGGGCTCAGCCTGACATTTATAAGGTAACTATGAAAAACTATACGGGAAAAAAGATTGTTGTTATGGGAGTTGCCCGCCAAGGACAGGCGTTGGCGCGTTTCTTCACCAAACGTGGAGCGCAGGTTATTCTGACCGACACCCGTGAAAAAGAGCAACTCAGCGAAGAACTGGCAGTGCTCGAAAACCTGCCCGTCTCACTCGACCTCGGCGGACACCACCCAGAGATTCTGGATGGCGTTGACATGGTTTGTGTATCAGGCGGTGTGCCACTGACAATTCCCTTTATCCAGGAAGCCCATATTCGCCGAATACCGCTCAGCAACGATTCTCAAATCTTTCTTGAAGAATGCCCCTGCATGGTGGCTGGTATCACCGGCTCAGCCGGAAAAAGCACCACCACTGCCCTGGCTGGATTGATGGCAAAAACAACCTTTGAGATGAAATCCAATCGTCAGAAAGCCTGGGTTGGTGGCAACATTGGCAATCCCCTCATCGACTACCTCGATGAGATGGGGGAAGACGACCTGGCCATCATGGAGCTTTCCAGTTTCCAGCTTGAACTGATGAAAAATTCACCCCAGATTGCAGCAGTGCTAAACATCACCCCCAACCACCTTGACCGGCACGGCAGTATGGATGCTTACATCGATGCCAAGTCTCACATCCTTTGGTTCCAGAATGCGGACGATATTGCCATCCTCAATCGTGACGACAAGGTTACCTGGGACATGCTTAGTGATATCAAAGGCGATTTGATCAGCTTTGGTCTCAACAAGCCAGATAGTCGTTCTAACGGCACTTATGTCGACCAGGATTCGGTTTGGCTGCAAATTGGAAAGGAAAGACTGAAGATGTTCCCGGTAGAGTGGATTCAGCTGCGGGGCAGGCACAACCTTTATAACGTCCTGGCGGCTTCTGCCATTGCGGCAGCAAGCACGCTGGCACTGCCTGCCATTCAATCGGCAGTCGAAGAATTCCAGGGCATCCCCCACCGACTGGAAACCGTACGCGAAATAAATGGTGTCACCTGGATCAACGATTCTATCGCCACTGCTCCAGAACGCACCATCGCTGCAATTGACTCCATTTCCGAGCCAATCGTGTTGCTTTTGGGCGGCAGAGACAAGGATCTGCCCTGGGACAAACTGGCGAATCTGGTAAGAAACAGAGTGGAGCGCGTCATCATTTTCGGTGAAGCAGCGCCCATCATCAATGAGGCGATTGGTCCTCGAAAACACGGTCAGTACCTGAAGTCAGTGGTTACTGTAAAAGACCTCGCAGAAGCCCTAAAAACTGCCCAAATCCAGGCACAGGAAGGCGAGGTAGTGTTGCTCTCTCCTGGTGGGACAAGTTACGACTCCTTCAAAGATTTTGAAGAACGCGGACAATTCTTTAGAGATTGGGTGAACCAACTATGATCAATCAAGTAACTCCCAAAACCAAGAAAAGAACCGTCAAAGGATTTTCGGTCGATATTCCATTCGTACTTGCCCTGGTGTGTTTACTGGTGTTTGGTTTGATGATGGTGTATTCAACCGACCTGGACGCCTCCTTGCGTATGGAAAAGGACCCCGGTTACATCTTCCAACGGCAAGTCATGTGGGTTGCGCTCGGCCTGGCTGCAATGATCTTCCTGGCTTTCTTTGATTATCACAACTTCGAAAAGCTGGTTGTTCTCTTTGCCCTGGGCGTAATTGTCCTCCTATTTGCTGTTTTAATTCGAAATGAAGTTCAATTCAACTCCTCGCGGGCCCTCTTCAACGGTTCGGTACAACCAGGCGAGCTTGCCAAAGTCGCCGTTATCCTGTACCTTGCAGTTTGGCTTTCAAAACGCAACACCGATCAGTTAGCTGACTTTAAGAGCGGCATGATTCCTTTGCTCATTATCCTTGCCGCGGTCGCAGCATTGATTCTGTTCCAACCGGATATCAGTGCCTCCATCACCATCCTTGCGCTTGGGATCATGATGTTTTACCTGGGTGGAGGCAATTGGAAACACATCCTCATGCTTGGCGGAATTGGTACAGTGGTTGGTCTTGTTGCTATCCGTTTTTACACAACCGGTCGCATCCGCGTAGCGGAATACTTGCAGGGACTTGAGGATCCTTCTCTGGGTTCCTACCATATCCGCAGAACCTTTGAATCTGTGATCAAAGGCGGCTTTTTCGGTGTCGGTCTGGGAAAAGCCAATACCAAGTTCACCGGTCTGCCTTTACCCCACACGGACAGCATTTTTGCCGTGCTGGCTGAAGAAACCGGCTTGTTCGGTTCTTTCATCCTGATCGGGCTGTACATTCTGTTGATATGGCGCGGATACAAGATCGCTCAAAAAGCTCCCGATCGCCTCGGCTCGCTGATGGCTTTCGGCCTAACCGGTTGGATCGTAATCGAAGCTCTCTTGAACATCGCTGTCATCGTGGGACTCTTCCCCTTTGCCGGCAACACTTTGCCATTTATTAGCTCAGGCGGCTCCAGTATGGTCACCAACCTGGCTGCCGTCGGTATCATCATGAACATCGCCCGCCAGGGAGCGGGCTTGAAAATTCAGGAAAGGAGTCAAACCAGTGCGACTGTTGATTTGCGCAGGCGGGACTGGCGGCGGAGTGTATCCGGCGCTGACCGTTACGGAAAAGCTGGATAAGAACCAGCACCAGGTCCTTTGGGTGGGAAGTGAAGGCGGCATGGAAGCCAACCTTGTCGCACGGACAGGTCTGGAATTCAAGGCGATCCAGGCTGCCGGCGTGCACGGCGTTTCCTTGACCAAACTGCCCAGCAACCTGGCAAAACTTGTACGCGGATATCAACAATCCAAGAAAATTTTGGAGGAGTTCCAACCAGATGTGTTGTTATTTACCGGTGGTTTCGTTGCCATTCCCATGGCTCTGGCAGGTCGCAAGTTCAAATCCCTGCTATACGTACCCGATATTGAGCCAGGGTTGGCTCTAAAGACACTCGCGAGGTTTTCGGACCACATCGCCCTGACAACTCCCCAATCAAAAAAGTGGTTTAGTGAAAAGACAAAAATGACAATAACTGGTTATCCTTTGCGGGACGATATCAAAAAATGGACGAAATCTGAAGCACAGGCTTATTTCCAACTCGAGCCCAACCTGCCGACCATCCTGTTTATGGGTGGAAGTAGTGGTGCGCGCTCGATCAACGAAGCAGTCATCACAATACTGGATCAACTGCTGGAAAAGTACCAGGTGATTCATCTCACCGGCCATTTGGATTGGGAAACCATCCAGGCTGCCACGCTAAACGCGAGTGATCGCTATCATCCCTTCCCCTACTTGCACGAAATCGGAGCAGCCTTGGCGGCAGCTGATTTGGCAGTCTCCCGATCTGGGGCATCCACACTGGGAGAGTACCCCTACTTCGGTTTACCCGCCATCCTGGTACCCTATCCATACGCCTGGCGTTATCAAAAAGTCAATGCCGATTACCTGGTGGATCGAGGAGCTGCAGTTTTACTGCGAGACGAGGATCTTAAAAGAGAATTGCTGACCATGATCAATGACCTGCTGGCAAATCCAGCCTACCTCGCCCATATGAGCCGCGCAATGAGTGCTCTTTCCCAACCGATGGCGGCAGAGCGCATCAGCGAACTTCTATACGAAATGACGGAGGCTTAGGAAAAATATGGTTAGTCTTAACGTTCTTTTCTACATCTTCCTGATTCTTTTTGCCACAATCGGCATGATCCGTGGTTTTCGAAAAGAAATCGTGGTAACGGTTGCCGGGATTTTTGGCCTTTTCGTCATCGAAGTTGTTCTACCTAAGATTTTTGGATCCCTTGAAGGCACGAAAGTGCTGATCTTGAACTTCATTGTTCTGTTTGGCTGTGCGTTTTTCGGCTATCAAACCCCCAGTTTCAGACGCTTCAACGAATCTGGACGATTCGAACGCGACTCCCTGCTCGATTTAATGCTTGGTGCCCTTACTGGCGCACTCAACGGCTATATTTTCTTCTCAACCGCCTGGTTCTACCTGGCAAAGGCAGGTTATCCCTTCAGTTGGATCTCAGCCCCAGACCCAAACACAGGCGTTGGACAGGCTGCAATTAACCTGCTGAACGATGCATTTCCTAATGTTCTGACTGGCAACTGGCTTTACATTGCCCTGGCAGCAGCTGTCGCTATAGTTTTGGCGGTGATACTCTGATGAACAAAGTTCACTTTATCGGAATTGGTGGAACAGGAATTTCAGCCATTGCCAGGCTGCTTCTTGAAAGAGGCATCCAAGTAAGTGGTACTGATTTGAGTCCCTCCCCCTATTTCGATGCAGTTACCAGACTTGGTGCGCTCACCAGGCTTGGTCATCATCCTGATTTAGCACTTGAGGCTGATGTGATTGTTCGATCCTCTGCTGTCAAAAATAGCGATCCGGAAGTCCAGGCAGCCCTGGATGCCGGCATCCCAGTACTGAAGCGTGCTGAGTTCCTGCCACAATTAACTTCAGGCTCGAAAACTCTGGCAATTGCCGGTTCACACGGCAAGACCACAACTACAGCCATGGTAGTCCACCTCTTGAGATCAGCAAACCTTGACCCTAACTTTATTCTTGGTGCGGACATCAAAGATCTCCATACAAACGCACACGCTGGAGATGGTGAGTATTTCGTTATTGAAGCAGACGAGTACGACAACATGTTCCTTGGGCTCAACCCCACAATAAGCATTGTTACCAACATTGAATATGACCACCCCGATTTCTTCCCCACCCCGCTCGACTACACCTGGGCATTTCTGAACTTCCTGGGCAAAACTAAGGAAGATGGCATTGTCTTGCTGGGCAGAGATGACCTGGGAGTGAGAAAACTGTTGAGTTTCCTCACCTTCCCCGCTGACCAGTTGAAAACATTCGGGTTCGACCCGGCCAACGACTATCAGATTGTCAAGTATCGAGCCGGTGAGGGCTTACAGAGTTTTCATCTACGTTTGCCGGAAGGAGATGAAGTTGGACCATTCACTCTTCATCAACCTGGGAAATTCAATGTGAGTAACGCAACCGCAGCTTTAGCAGTGGCACACTTAATTGGAATCGACCTGAACGAGCTCACCGACTCCTTGATCACTTTCGAAGGCACCAGCCGACGCTTTGAACAGGTCTGCGGAAATGATAAAGTTCAGGTTTTCAACGATTACGGACACCATCCCAGCCAACTTCTGCAGACGATCCAGGGAGCCAGGCAAAGCTACCCCGGTTACAAAATCTGGGCAGTCTGGGAACCTCATACCATCAGCCGCACCAAGCGCCTGCAACACGAATTCGCAAGTGCTCTCGACCAGGCAGACCATGCCGTGATCCTGAAACTTTTCGGTGCCCGCGAGGAAGACCCCAGTTTTAGCCCCTGCGCAATCTCGGATGAGGTTAGCCGCAACAAGTGCATGTACCTGCCCGAGAATCAAGATGCCATTGCATACATTCTGGACAACCTGGATGAAAAAAACCTGGTGATCGTATTTTCTGCAGGCAAAGGTCCTGAGTTCGCAAGCCAGCTATGTTCGGCACTTCAAACGGAGGCATACAATGACTAACCTGCCCCTCTCCCAACTCCAGGAGATCTTTGGCGAACGGCTGCAAGAAAACGTTCAGATGACCAACTACACCACAACCCGTGTCGGTGGTCCTGTGACCGGTTTAATTTCGATCAATTCTGCCAGCGAGATGGAGTTTGTCTTGACAAATCTTTGGAGGTTGAATGTTCCTTACCACATCCTCGGAAGCGGCTCGAACCTCCTGATCAGTGATAGCGGCTATGACGGCATCGTTTTGCACAATCGTAGTCACAATGTCAAAGTCAACACCAAAGTTGACCCTCCCCTGGTCATCGCTGAGAGTGGTGCCAGCCTGGGTCAGGTAGCTCAACTGGCTTCCCGAAGAGGCGTCTCAGGTTTCGAGTGGGCAAACAGCATCCCCGGCACAGTTGGTGGTGCGGTCTATGGTAACGCCGGAGCCCACGGAACCGATATCTCTCAGATGCTGCAGTCTGCCCTGGTTCTTACCCGTGAAGGCGGCACCCAACTTCTGACCAACAAAGATATGGGCTATGAGTATCGTTCCAGCCAATTCAAGCGCGAGCACAAGAGTGTCACCATCCTTGAAGCCACTTTTGTCGGTCAAAAAGCTGACCCGAAAGATTGCATGAACCTGCTTCACGAACTGACGGAAAAACGTCGTCAAACCCAACCAGTTGGCCCCTCTTTTGGATCCACCTTCAAAAACCCTGCGGGAAATTTTGCCGGAAAACTTTTGGCAGAAGCCGGAATGAAAGGCGTTACTTGTGGAGGTGCTTCATTCAGCACCGTACACGCTAACTTTATCGTAAACAACGGTGGTGCTTCAGCACAGGATTATTACTGCCTGATCCGCCAGGGTCAGAAACGTGTCATGGAACAGTTTGGTGTACAACTGGACCTCGAAATCGAATTATTAGGAGAGTTCAAAGATGTCAACTAAGCTCAACGTAATCTTGATCTTTGGGGGCAAATCCGGAGAACATGCTGTCTCCTTGATGTCAGCTACCTCTGTCTTGAACGCTCTTGACACGGAGAAGTACAACATTTTCCAAGTAGGAATCACCCGCGAAGGTCGCTGGACTCATGCTGAAAACGCACTGGAAGTCTTCAAGAACAATCAGGCAGAAACCCTGAACGAAGCCTTCATTCTGTCGAGAAACGAGATCCCATTCCTCTACGAACTCGTCGATGGACAGCTTAGTGAAGTAACCCGCATTGATATTGTTTTCCCGGTTCTCCATGGCACCTTCGGGGAGGATGGCACCATCCAGGGTCTGTTTGAGATCCATAATTGTGCCTACGTTGGCGCTGGTGTCTTAGCCTCTTCGGTGGCGATGGACAAAGTGCTTTGTAAAGACGTGGTATCCAACGCTGGCATCCCGGTTTTGCCTTACGGCGTTTTCAGCCGTCAGCAGATTGAAAATAACCTTTCAGCGGTGATCGACGCTGCCGAACAAATTAGTCCCTACCCGGTGTTTGTGAAACCCGCCAATCTTGGTTCGTCAGTAGGTATCACCAAAGCCAAAAATCGAAGTCAGCTGCAAGACGCCTTGATTCTGGCCGCCCATTATGACCGCCGTATCCTGGTTGAACGTGGCATTCAACCCCGCGAAATCGAGATCAGCGTTCTTGGAAATGAAGAAATTTTGGTGTCTCAGCCTGGCGAAATCGTACCAGGCGACGAGTTTTACACCTACAAAGACAAGTACCATTCCGGCGATCCGGAAACTGCCATCCCAGCTCCTTTACCAGAAAAGGTCTCTGAACAATTGCGAAACTGGGCCGTGCAAATCTTCCGTACAATCGATGGCGCCGGCCTGGCACGGGTGGATTTCCTTATCGACAAAGAAAACGGCGAATCCTGGTTCAATGAGATCAACACCATGCCAGGTTTCACTCAGATCAGCATGTATAGCAAGCTGCTGGCTTACAGCGGTTTAGATTACGAGCGCTTGATTGACCGATTGATTGAACTTGGACTGGAACGAAAGGCAGATCAGGGTCGCACACTTAGAAAGTTCGAGGTCGAGAATGAACAATAACCCCAGGAACCTGTCCCGGGCAGACCAGGTTCGATCTCGACGCAAAATCGAGAAGGTGCAGCGCAAGCCCATCCCTCGCAGCGTAGAACGAACCTCCCGGGAGGCTAACAACGCTTCACGCGTGGTTTCCCGTCACAACACTTACCATTCAACGGGATCCTACACCTCCTCAAGCCGCCAACGCCGGCAGGTCTATCTCCCCACCGATACACCCGGAAGTGAATTACGTCTGCCCACCCTGCCCCGCATAAGTTTCTCCTGGCGCTGGCTTTCAGTAGCCCTGGCTATCGGCATGCTGGTCTTGCTTTACATGATGCTTAATTCAACCAAATTCGAGATCAGTTCTGTCAACTTAAGTGGTGGTATTCGGGTTCCTTCAGAAGAGGTTTTGGCAACGTTGAATGTAAGCGGAGACTCAATCATTCACGTCAAACCATCCCAGGTGGAAGAACAAATTTTGGCAACCTTTCCTGACATCAAGTCAGCAAAGGTGGAAGTCGCCCTGCCCGACACGCTGAACGTAGTGATTGAGGAACGTATTCCTGCCCTGCTCTGGGTAGAGAACGAACAGGAATTGTTCTGGATCGATCAGGATGGCTACACCTTCAGCGTACGTGGAGATGCCAACCTGCCAATCCGTGTCTACGCGAATACAACACCACCCTATGCTCTCGGTTATGTTGATCCAAAATCGATCGCACTTGAAGATGAGGCAGCAGAACAAGAAGCCGAAACCTTAAATTCTATTCCTCCCATCGACCCGGCTTTTGTTCAGACAGTCCAAAAGCTCAATGCCATCAAACCCACCGACACTCCCATGCTCTACGATGGTGAGAAAGGTTTGGGTTGGACCGACCCGCACGGTTGGCAGGTATATTTCGGAACCCGCACGGAAGACATTGATATGAAACTGGTTGAATACGCTCACATTGTAGACGCGATTCTGGATAAAAACTTGCAACCAGTATTGATCAGTATGGAATTTCTACACGCACCCTTTTATCGTTTGGAGCCTTAACATGGAAGAAGAAGCAATTGTTGTTGGATTAGATGTAGGCACGTCAAAAGTTTGTA
>CAZDPK010000037.1:0-18646 GCA_964507335.1 uncultured Anaerolineaceae bacterium
TACAAAGCGCCTTTGACGATGCCAACAAAGTCAGCGGTCTTGAGGCTTGCGCCGCCGATCAAACCGCCATCAATATCGGATTGACCAAACAGTTCGGCAGCGTTGCTGGGTTTTACTGAGCCACCGTACAGAATGCGCATACCATTTCCAATTTCACTGCCAAACATGTCGCGTAAAATCGGGCGGACCACATTTTTGTGGACATCATTAGCTTGGTCGGGCGTGGCAGTTTTGCCAGTGCCGATTGCCCAGACCGGTTCGTAGGCGACCACGAGTTTGGCTGCTTCTTCATTTGTCAAACCCTTTAGTCCTTCCCGCACCATGCGACCAACGACTGTTTCGGTTTGTCCGGCTTCGTTCTCTTCAAGGGTTTCTCCAACACAAACGATAGGGAGCAATCCTGCACCCAAAGCTGCGACCACTTTTTTGTTTACAGTCTCGTCAGTTTCACCAAACATAGCCCGGCGTTCTGAGTGACCAATGATTACGTAGTCGCAAAGATCCTTCAACATCGGCGCAGAAACTTCTCCAGTATAAGCGCCAGAGGCTTCCCAATGCAGATTCTGTGCACCAACTTTGATGTTACTCTCAGCCAGGGTTTCTTTTGCCAGGGGCAAATCAATAAAAGGAGTGCAGACAACCAGGTCCACAGTATCAATGTCTTTTAATTCGGGCTTCAAGGCTTCCAGTAGTTCTGCGGCTTCGCCAAGAGTCTTATTCATTTTCCAGTTACCAGCAACCATCGGTTTACGGATATTCATTTTTTGTTCCTCTCCTCTATTATGGAATGGTTTTATTCTAACACGAAGGGACAGTCTCTCGACCGTCCCTTGCTAATTTAACTTGCTAAGTAGGCTTACTTGGTGCGATAGATGATCGGGAACAACCACAAACCGCGATTGTTAGTTGCCGATCCTTGGTTCCAAACTACCAGGGTAAAGACCGTCTTCTTACCAGCTAACGCCGAGAGATCCACTTCGACAAAAGTCCAGTTGTTGTCATAAACTTCATGCCATTGACCCAAACCGGTGGCTTTTTGACCATCAATCGTGTAATAGAGCTCGAACTTGATATCACAACCAGTGCTGCCACCTTCACATTGCACGGCAGCTCTGAATTTGTCACCATCTTTCACAGTAAAGGCCGGGTAAATGCCCTGGATGTAACCATCGCCTTCCTGGTTGGGACGGGTGATCAGACCGATCTCATTTTCGACAGCACCGTTTTCTCTCACCGGATTGCCCTTTGAGACGGCGTAACCATTTTTCACATCTTTTTCGTCACCCGGGCACTTTAAGGTTTTCCTTAAACTATTGGTCCAGGTGGCTGAACAGACACTCTCGGCAAAATTGTAGACTACACCTTGACCGTTAATGCTTTCCATCCTGACCCAGAAAGTACCTTTGGAATCACTACCGGTACCAAAAGTAACGCCGTTGCTGCTTTTCAGCATCCAATCAGAGCTGTATTTACCATTTACTGAAGGAGCAATCATGTTGATACTGATGTCAATGGTCTGACCAGGGGCAACTTCATAAGGCAGGTCGTATACGGTATTTGCGCCTAATTGATTGCCTTTCACAAAGATAATATCGAAGCCGGTATCCCATTTACAACTACCCGAATTCTGCAACCGCCAGACTTTGGTGAAAGCGCTGCCAGCATTCAATTTTGTACCATCAGGGATACTGAGATCAATCACATTTGAAATTTGGAGGCAAGGTTTGGGTGTCGGGGTTGGTGGAATCGGAGTTGCCGTGGGGGGCACTGCCGTTGGAGGAACTGCAGTGTTCGCGGGAACCGTAACCACAACTGTAGGACCAGCCGCGGTCGGGATTTGATTCATATTGGTGGGATTGGGCGCAATCGTACTTACTTGCGTTGCCTGGATAGTAGCTAACTGGGCAACTGTTGTAGCATAGTAATCCTGCGTTGCTTGAGCTTGCAAAGTTTGCATTGCCTGTTCAATCGGGTCACCTGTAGGCGTGGGTGGCACACAGGCGGAAATAACTAGTAGTGCCGCTACGAATAGGGCAACGAGCGGATAGATCTTGTTTCTCTTTGGATTAATAGTGTCCATTTTAACAACTCCTTTAAACGAAGAACTTCTTCTCCAATTAAGACGATAATGAGGTCGGAATTGTTCCCCATGCGATCGAAGCAACTCACATTCGCATTCCAACCACTTCCAATAGGAAAGCGAAAGCATGCGCCAGGGTCTAAAACATCCTCTCTATGAAAGTTATACAATTTTATCCGTGCATATGCAAACATTAACAAGAATGTACAGTTAAATTGAGCATCAACTACAAAAAACCGCCTGCACAGGCGTTTGATGTCTAGTCGTTTACCACGATAATCTTGATACCCAACCCCCATTGTTGGTTTGGACCATAACCGATACGATTTCCGTAAGGCGAGGCAATCAGCCAGTAGCTATAAAAAATACCGGGAGCAGAAGGCGCAACCAGGTCTGGAATAGAAAGCTGCACGGTTTCGCCTGGCAGAACTTCTTGTGTAAAATCGACAGTGCCTTTCGAGCCAAATGCTTCACCGCCTGAAATTACCAGGTCGAATTGCATTGTCCAGGTACAGGTACCGCTGTTACGAACCCACCAGGTCTTGGTGAATTTTTCTTTAGGTTTCAAGATTGAATCAGGTGGGTAGTTAACATCACCCAGGTAATCAAATAGCAGACAATTTGGATCGGTTCGATCCCCAATAGGTGTGATGATCATTGTGGCTGGGTCTTCTACTGAAGGTGAGGTTGTCTCAACAGGAGTTGGGGTGACTGGTGGAGGGCAGGTTGGGCAGACTGGGCAAGTGGGTTGATTCATTAATTCATCTAACTGAACAATCAAGGTTTCTACTGAACTTTGAGTTGCCAGGGCAGAACGTGTTCCAGCTACATGCATAGCCAATTCTTCTTCAGATGCTGTTGGGACGGTGTAATAATTGCAGGCACTGAGAAAAATACTTGCAATCAGTATTGAAAAAGTAAAGCGCAATAGTAATATAGTTTTCATCTGTCAGCCCAAACCCCGCCTTTATGAGGGACGTTGAATCTTGATAAAATTCTATCACTAAGTTGTTGATGTCAGATAACAGAAAGCCGCTTTTGTAAGCGGCTTTCTGTTGATCATTGATTGCATTTATTTATCGTTAAGAACTGCCAGTCCCGGCAGCTCCAGACCTTCCAACATTTCCAGGGAGGCACCACCTCCAGTGGAGATGTGTGTGATTTTGTCACTCAGTCCGGACTGGTTGATGGCTGACACTGAATCTCCACCGCCGATAATGCTGACGGCCTGGCTATTGGCAACTGCTTTGGCAACCCCAAAGGTACCCTCAGCAAAGTGTGGGAATTCGAACACGCCCATAGGACCGTTCCAAACCACCGTACCTGCGGCCATGATGATATCGCTAAAGAGTTGAACCGTCATTGGACCGATGTCCAACACGCGCCAACCTTCGGGAACATCACCCAAAGGCAAGGTGTTCATTTCAGCTTCGGCATCAAAAGCATTGCCCAACACCATGTCAACTGGCAAGACGATCTTGTCGTTGGCACGGGAGAGCAAGTCTTTGGCTGTATCCAGAACTTCAGCCTCCACCAGGGAGTCTGCCATCTCATAGCCTTGGGCTTTCAGGAAGGTGTTTGCCATGCCGCCGCCAATCAGGATCTTGTCTGCTGTTTTGAGCAGGTTATTGATCACACCGATTTTGTCACTGATCTTGGCACCACCAAGGATCGCCACAAAGGGGCGTACAGGTTC
Organism: uncultured Anaerolineaceae bacterium; assembly: GCA_964507335.1. GTDB lineage: Bacteria > Chloroflexota > Anaerolineae > Anaerolineales > Anaerolineaceae > Mesolinea. The sequence goes on from CAZDPK010000037.1 coordinate 3,777, forward strand.
AGCAATAGCGTTACCCAGGTACTTGATTTCTTTTTCCATCAGGAAGCCGGCTGCAGCCGGCAAATAGTCAGCGATGCCGGCAGTTGAACTATGCGCACGGTGCGCAGAGCCAAAGGCATCGTTTACATAAAGGTCAGCTAATGAAGCCAGATCTTTGGACATTTCGGCGTCGTTTTTGCTTTCTTCAGGGTAGAAGCGCGTGTTTTCCAATATCAGAATCTCGCCGGGCTTCAAATCAGCAGATGCTGCTTTGGCTATTTCTCCGCGGCAATCTGAGGCGAATTTAACGGGTGCATTGACCAGTGTTGCAAGGTGTTCAGCCACCGGTTTGAGGCTGTATTGCAGGTCTTCTTTAGTCTTTGGGCGTCCAAGGTGGGACATCAGGATGACGGATGCGCCGTGATCGAGCAGGTAATTAATGGTAGGTAGAGCTGCAGTAATACGCGTGTCATCAGTGATTTTGCCTTCCTTAATAGGAACATTAAAATCGACGCGAACAATGACTCTTTTACCTTCAACATCCAGATCGGTAACCATTTTTTTATTGAACATCATTTCTCCTTATAAAACAGTGCGCCTTACTGTTTGATTCAGCAATGCGCACTGTGTCTGTTTTAGTGAGTAGCGGGTCTAGAGTTTTTCAGCAACAAATTTCGCCAGGTCGGCTGTGCGGCAAGAGTAGCCCCATTCATTGTCATACCAGGTAATGACTTTGACCAGCTGACCCATGACCATGTTTTTGTCCAGGTCGACGATGGAAGAACGGGAATCGCCCTTGTAGTCACTTGATACCAATGGCTGATCGTAATCACCGGTGGAATAACCCAGAATACCCTTCAGCGGACCATCAGCGGCTGCTTTGAAAGCAGCGTTCAGTTCTTCGAGGCTTACAGGGTTCTCAACTTCAGCTACAAAATCAACGATTGAGACAGTTGGAGTCGGAACGCGCAAAGCATAACCATCGAACTTACCCTTCAGGTCAGGGATAACCAGAGCAACAGCTTTTGCTGCACCAGTTGTGGTGGGGATGATGTTCAGACCAGCAGCGCGGGAACGGCGGATATCTTTCTTGTGACCGGTGTCCAGAATGACCTGGTCGTTGGTGTAAGAGTGGATGGTGGTCATCATGCCATATTTAATCTTGTAAAGATCATTGACAACTTTGGCGGCTGGAGCCAGGCAGTTGGTGGTACAAGAAGCATTCGACAAAATGGTGTGCTTGGCGGGATCATAAGAATCCTCGTTGACACCCATCACGATGGTAGCATCTTCGCCTTTTGCAGGTGCAGAAATGATGACCTTCTTGGCACCACCACGAAGGATGTGAGCATCGGCGCCGATCTTGCCTTTTTCAGGTTCTGATTTGGCATTGGTAAAGATGCCGGTACTTTCTACCACGATATCAACACCCAAATCACCCCAAGGAAGATTTCCAGGATCTTTCTCTGTGAAGACCTTGATTTCTTTGCCATTGATGACGAGATTATTGGCTTCATTTACTTTAACTTCCCCAGGGAAGATTCCGTAAGTGGAGTCATATTTGAAGAGGTGAGCGTTCTGTTTAACGTCGAACAGGTCGTTTACAGCAACCACTTCCAAAGTATCGTCTGCACGTTCTAATATCGCCTTTAATACAAGGCGTCCGATGCGGCCAAAGCCGTTAATACCAACTTGAGTCTTCATAACTTCCTCCAATTAATTTGAAAAGTTTGTCTCACCTGTTGCAGGTGTAAAGATTTAGAATCTGTCCAATTCCGAAGTTTATTATAGTCGAATTTTCGAGCAATTTCCTACGAATGTGTATAAACAAATGATTAATTTAACGGACCTGTTCGTTCTTCATAGAGATTCATGATTGCTTTTGCCAGTTTTTTGGAACTGTGACGCCAAGGATAAAGATCGTCCACCAGGTCGCTCTCATAGACCCGATACTTTTCGTGCAATTCCTGGTCTGCCACCACCCAATCCGTGTCGTGACCTAACTCGCCTTTGAAATTACGATTACACAGAACCAGGCTGAAAATGCGCTTCTGGATGTGTTGTTCAAGCACAGCAACATGGTCCGATCCGTTAAATCCATCGGTTTCTCCGCGTTGTGTCGCCACATTGCAAATGTAATAGGTTTCTGCTTTGCTTGCCTGGATCGCTTCGGTCAGGTCTTTTACCAACAAATTTGGCAGTATGCTCGTGTAAAGGCTTCCAGGCCCAATCAATACCAAATCGGCATTCAAAATCGCCTGGATCGTGGGTGGATAAGCTAAAACACCTTCCGGTTCCAGCCAAACTCGGTTAACTCTGCCATTAGTTTCAGTTATCTCTGATTCGCCATGCACGATTACAACATCTTTTTCGGGGCTTTCCTGCAATTCACCCACCAGGTTGACATTGGTTATGGTGGATGGCAGCACCTGACCGTAGATCGCGAGCACACGCCCGGATTCTGCCACCGCCTCTTCAAAGCTGCCGGTGATCTCGCTCATGGCAGTGATCAGCAGATTGCCAAGTGAGTGCCCCTCCAAACCTGCACCAGAGTGAAAACGGTATTGAAAAACCTGGGAAAGCAGCGCTTCGTCACTGCTTAGCGCAGCCAGGCAGTTGCGAATGTCGCCAGGTGGTAGTACCCCCAGGTCACGGCGCAGTTCGCCAGACGAGCCGCCGTTGTCTGCCACCGTCACGATGGCAGTGATATTGTGGGTATAGGCCTTGATGCCCCGCAAAAGGGCTGCCAAACCGTGCCCTCCACCAATCACAACGACTTTGATCCCTTTTTCGCGCTGCCGGTAGTTTTGCAGGGTATCCCAGACGGGTTTTCCGCCCACTTCAAATGGCTTCAGCAGAGATCGGTTAGCTCCCCAGATTCCAACCATGATCATGATAAAACCCAGCCCGCCAAAAAGGAGGAAACGAATCGGTCGGTCCAGAAAGCGTAAGGAAAGAATTGCCAGGATCGGAGTAAGCAATTCGCTGGTAGTTGAGCGGTAATAATCCAGGATTACCACGGCCATGCCTAAACCAAGCAGCATCGCACCGATAACAGTCAGTCCTAACCAGCGTTTATAGCCAGTGCCAGGTGCCAACCAGCGAGATTCATGTTTTACTTTAAGCAGAAGGCGCTTAAACCAATTTGGTTTGATTATGGGAGTCATAATTAATCTGATAATAGCAGGATTTTTTCCAAACGTCAACGAACACAGCCTGTAGCGAGGTTAGACTTATGTCTATCAATTCGAGAGGCTGCGGTAAAATTGACATAACGAGGAAAAATCAGTACACTTACTGAAACAACAAGTGATTAGATACCAGGAGTTATCATGGCTGAATTAAAACCCCAAATTGTTATGCGTTCTGGTCCTATTCCCGGGTCCAGTTATTACCTGGACAAGCCCGAAGTAAGCATGGGTCGTGACCTTTCCAATGACATCCCTGTGCCTGATGCCGAGATTTCCCGCCGGCACGCACGTTTTATCGTCAAACCAGATGGCGTTTATATTGAAGACCTCGGTTCCACCAACGGGACTTTTCTCAACGGTGTTCGCTTGAGTGCTCCAAAACGATTGTCTAATGGCGATCTTGTAACGTTGGCAGAAAGCACTGTGATGAGTTTTGAGTGGGAAGGTGCTGTGCAGGCTGCTGCCTACACACCTACCTACGGAGGTCCTACCCCCCAGCCAGAACCAGTTCAGTCAAAGCGTGAGCCAGTTTACCAAAACGTTGCTGCGCCCACCCCTCAGCGCCCCCTGGCACCAGAGCCTACCCCCACGAAAAAAACCAGGAAACCGTGGTACTTGAATTTTCTGGTGATTCTGCTGATCATCCTGATCATCATCGGACTGGTTCTCACCTTTATGCCCGCCTCCTGGTGGTGCTTCCTTTCTTTCAATCGCTTACCAGGCTGTTATTGATTTAGACACCCTTTTCTGTATGCCCGGTTATGAAACCGGGCTTTTTGTTGTGTAGCCATTGAGGTATGTACACCTTGGCATGATTCGGCGTTGCGAACGGTTTTGTCAATGAAAGCTATTTGACCTGAATCTCTTTGTATTGCCTGGGATTTCGCAGAGAAAAGCAGATTTTGGAGTTGTTAACATTAAATCTTAATTTTTCCGGCTTTTTTTGCCTCAGACGCGAAATTTTGATAGAAAGCACGTTTTCTGTTATAATAGTAAGGTTGTAAAAAATTGAAAATTCGCCATTTTTTTGGCTGAAAGAACTTATGTCTGAAGAAAACGAAGTACCCGAAATCTCTGAAGCACCCCAGGTTGACCTTCCAGATCCTGGATTAAAAACTGTCGGAATCGACAGCCAGATGCGCACGGCTTACCTTGATTATGCCATGAGCGTCATTGTTGCCCGTGCCTTGCCGGACGTACGCGACGGTCTCAAACCTGTCCATCGCCGTATTCTCTACGCTATGGAAGATATGGGAATACGCGCGAATACCCCCTTTAAGAAATCTGCACGTATCGTTGGAGAGGTCTTGGGTAAATATCACCCGCATGGCGACTCTGCTGTTTACGATTCCATGGCGCGTATGGCTCAGGATTTTTCAATGCGCTATATGTTGATCCAGGGTCAGGGTAACTTTGGGTCAGTTGATGGTGACTCCCCTGCTGCCATGCGTTACACCGAAGCCCGTCTCGCCAAGATTTCTGACGAACTGGTTGCAGATCTGGATAAGGATACCGTTGATTTCGTCGACAACTTCGATGGTTCCCTGAAGGAGCCCGAAGTCTTGCCTGCCCGCATGCCGACTTTACTGATGAACGGCTCGAACGGTATCGCGGTCGGTATGGCAACCAATATCCCGCCGCATAACCTGCGCGAATTAGTGGCTGCCCTGAACATGTTAATTGACCGCTTTGACGACATTGAAGAAGTGAGTGTCGAAGAGCTGATGGAGCTCATTCCCGGTCCAGACTTTCCCACCGGCGGCATCATCGTCGGTCGTGAAGGCATTCGCCAGGCATATAGCACGGGTCGTGGTCACCTGATGATGCGCGGTAGAGCAACCATTGATGAGATTCGTGAAGGTCGTTATGCCATCATCATTAATGAAATCCCTTACCAATTGAATAAAACCAGCCTGATCGAACGTATCGCCGAACTGCATCGCGAAGGCAAGATCGACTCGATCTCGGATATGCGCGACGAATCGGATCGGGATGGTATGCGTATCGTGGTCGAACTAAAGCGCGGGACGCAGCCCAAAAAGGTATTGAACCAGCTCTATAAATACACTCCCCTGCAGTCCACCTTCGCGGTCCAGCTTTTAGCATTGGTAAACCAGGAACCGCGCATGCTCACGCTAAAACGCGCCTTGCAGCTTTATCTGGAGCACCGCCAGGTAGTCATCACCCGCCGAACACTGTTTGAACTTGACAAAGCCAAAAAACGTGCCCATATTCTGGATGGTCTGCTGATTGCAATTGCCAACCTGGACGCGGTCATTAAGACCATACGTGAATCTCCGGATGCAGACGTTGCCAAGACCCGCCTGATAGAGCGTTTTAATCTAAGTGATCTTCAAGCCCAGGCAATTCTGGACATGCAGCTGCGCCGTCTTGCCGCCCTTGAGCGCCAGAAAATTGAAGACGAATACAAACAGTTGATGGAATTGATCAAAGAATTGGAAGATTTGTTAGCCAATCCTCATAAGATCCTCGAAATAATCCGCACTGACCTCAATGAAGTCGCTGAAAAATATGGTGATCCCCGCCGCACGCGCATCGCACCCGATGCCGAAATGGATCTTTCAGATGAATCCCTGGTCCAGGATGAGCCCGTTTTCATCTCGATCACCAATCGAGGATATATCAAACGTGTCTCCGACAGTGCCTACCGGCGCCAGGGAAGGGGTGGACGCGGTGTGATTGGTCAAAGCATGCGCGGTGAAGATGAAGTTAACTTCTTTGTGCGCGCCAACACGTTGGACACGATCCTTTTCTTTACCGATAAAGGTAAGGTTTACTCCGAACGCGTCTTTGAATTGCCTGAGGAGAGTCGCCAGGGTCGCGGTATCCCATTGGTGAATATCATCAATCTCGAATCCGAAGAAACCGTCACAGCAGTCTTGCCGGTAGAGAACTTTAGCCAGGCAAAGTATTGCGTCATGGCGACCCGGCTTGGGCGAATCAAGCGAATTCCTCTTTCAGATTTTGAAAACGTTCGTCCTTCTGGTTTGATCGCCATTCGCTTGAACGATGAGGATGAATTGGGTTGGGTTCGCATGACTAGTGGTAAAGATGACCTGCTTATGGTCACCCGCCAGGGTAAAGCTTTGCGCTTTAGTGAAACCGAAGTTCGCCCGACAGGGCGTACCACCATGGGCGTCAGCGGCATTCATCTGCGTGGAAATGACCAGGTCGTTTCCATGGATGTAGCTGATACAGATGGCTATCTACTGGTTATCACGGACAAGGGACAGGGCAAACGCACACCTATGGATGAATATTTAGCCAAATCTCGCGGCACTTTGGGCGTGACTACCATCAGCCAGGAAGCCCGGACTGAAATTGGTGATATTGCCCAGGCGATGGTTGTTCTGGAAGACGAAGACATCACCACCATCACCCGTTCCGGTATCGTCCTAAGAACCAAAGTCTCAGACATCTCCATTCAGGGTCGTGCCACTCAAGGCGTCAAGGTAATGGATATTGACGAAGGTGACAGCCTGGCTGCCGTGGTCAGGATCTCGGCTGAAGAGGTGGAAACTGCCGTAAAAGCTCGTGAGCAAGCTCTTGCAGAGGAATTAGAGGATAACCTGCTGATCCAAACCGAAGCAGATGAAATTGAAGTTCAGAAGGCAGAGGAAGAAAAAGAAGAAGATTCTGAGGTTGAGGAAGACGACGCTGAAAATTCAGCAGACTGAACCAATCGCAAAAATCCAGCTTCATCACGAGCATTGAGTGAACCATCAGAATTGATCGATTCAGGGCAAAGCATTTCCGTTTTGCCCTGATATTGTTTAATGGGCACTAACTTATCCCGGAATGCCAGTTTTTGGTTCCAATCGTCAATAAACTGTGCAGAACCAAGCTGCTGCCTGCGTCTTTGCAGTGAACTGATTAGCTCTCTTAGGAAGTCCTGCGCAGATTCTATACTTACCCCTTCTGCTTCAAGACTGGTGGCTGGGAAACGCAGTTCGCTCGCGTCGTTAAAAGCACTGTCCTTCAGGTTAAGCCCTATCCCAAGGATTATGGATTCTACGTTTGAGCCAGACCAGGAGATTTCCGTAAGAATACCGCTCACTTTTTTCCTGCGGATCAAGACATCATTAGGCCATTTGATTTCTGTCTGAAGTGCAAAAGTGTTGCTTAACAGGTCAACCAACCCGAGCGCGCCAAGAGCGGTAAATTGATTGATGAAGGCTTTCTCATTTTCAGATGGACGTAAAACAAGCGAAAAAGTGAGTGAACAACCCTCCGCAGCCTGCCAGTGACGGTCTTCCCTTCCTCGTCCAGCTCGCTGGTGCTTTGCCCAGACCACAAATTCGCCTTCAATCTGCTCAGATAAGGTTTTGGCATCATCGTTGGTTGAGCCCGTTTCTGCCAGGACAAGAACATCAAAACCCGCCAGGTCAATCCAGTTGCCAGTCTGACTATTTATTTTATTAACCATCACCTAACAGCCTACAGGCAGTGTAAAACAGACCCTGGCACCCTCTTTATGTTCCTCATCAATCCAGATGCGCCCACCATGAGCCAGGACGATTGACTTGCACAAGTACAGACCCAAACCAGTGCCTTTCGTAGATTTGGCGTCTTTATCAGAGCGATAGAAGCGGTCAAACACAAAGGGGATGTCCTTGGGGTCAAAGCCTTTGCCCTGGTCGCTGATGCAAACCATGATTTCATCACCAAGGTTCTGTCCCTTTATCGTTACCTCACCGCCCTCGCTATACTTCAAAGCGTTGGCGATCAGATTGGTGAACAACTGTTTCACACGATCCTCGTCCGCCACGATAACAGGGAAATCTTCTTCCATTTCCCCTTTAATCTGATGATGAGTAGCCTCAGGTGAAAAACGCTTGATCTGGGCTTGTACCAGGCTGGGGATATCCACCTGGGACTTCTTAAGGATGACATCACCGGACTGCAGTTTGGTCGCATCCAACAGGTCATCCACCATAGCCGCCAGGTGGTCAGCCTCCTCTTCGATTACCTTCAGGCTTTCCTGCACCATCTCTGCATCCCATTTCACATCGTCACGCCTAAGTGTGCTGGCATAGCCCTTGATTAATGCCAGCGGCGTACGGAGTTCATGGCTGATTGCAGAAATGAAACCGGTTTTCATCTCTTCGGCTTCCCGATAGCGGGTAATATCACGCACCGAAGCAATCACGTTCAGAAGTTGCCCGGTCTTTGAGAAAAGGGGAGCGTAAGTGATGGCTACCGGGATCGGTTCCAGACCGCCTCCACGAATCAGATCGCCTTCCAGAAACATCTCACCCGCTTTGTAGCCCTGCCACCCAGATTGGGTAAGTTCTACAATCTTAAGACCAATCGGTTCGCCTTCCCAATGCACCACATCTTCATATTTCTCTCCTAGCAGGGAGACCGAAGAATTATTAATCAAGGTTGTGAAGGCTTTGTTGGCGCTTTGAATGTGAAGATCGGGGCTTAAGATCAGAATGCCATCAGCCACCGAAGCCAGTAAGGCAGTGATGCGCAGGTTTTGATCGCGCACCTGGTTGTATAGGCGGGCATTACGCACGGCAATCGCAGCCTGGTTGGCAAAATTATTCAGGATGCTATGATCGTTTGCTGTGAAGACACCCCTGTAGTTTCTGAACACGAAAATCTGTCCAATTGGTTTCCTCTGCACCAAAAGAGGCAAGCCCACACCAGTGATCATTCCCATGCTGATATCACTGAGCATTTTGTTAAGATCAGGGATGGATTGACTGTCGTCAGTCAGGTCTTCCGGCAAAACGCTGAGCCAGTTTTCAAGATATTCGGACAATGCAGTCGGTATACCTTTGGTAACTGCCAGGTGCCAGCCTCGAGTTTCTTCGGTCAGGGCAATGAAGCCGGAATGTCCGCTAAGCATCTCAATGGATATCTGCAGAATGCGCCCAAGCAGGGTGTTCAAATCCAATTCCTCGGTCAGTGCCCGGGAAATTTCCAGCAGATATTCTCTTTGTCTTACTCGATAGTCAGGTAACATGACCTAATTATGCCAGTGTTTTTAAAACTTGGGAGAGCAAGCCGCTATGCTCGTTTTCTTCTTTGAGTTTTGTCTTTCTGAACGAAGTGAAGGATCCTATCTTCCAATCTCGGAAGAAGACACTTTTCCTGCTCCTGACTTGGCGTTGACAATGTGTAAGACCCTTCGCGAAACTTCAGCATGACAATAAATTGCCGTAGGACTTCATTACCCTGGCGGGGGTGAGAACTCAACTCCTAACTGTTTTGATGTTTAGACTGAGGTATAACCTTAGCCATTTCTTTGCGCTCCGCAACAAGGACTTCGATCTTCGTGGGTTACCATCCTGCTGGGTTTTTGCAAGTTATCCATGAGAAAGCAACCCCCTCGACCACGTGGGTTGCTTTACAGAACTCAAATAATTTTTGTGCTATTACAGCTTATAAAACAATTATACAAATGCCGTATAATTAATTTATTCCTCATATATAGAGTTCTATAGGGCTTGAATATGGACAAAATAAAGTATCAAGCTGTCCAGGATGTGCTGAAAGACTGGCGCACCAGGATACTGAATATTTTTTTGGCTGTCATGGTGATTGCCTCCGCGCCTGCTTTCGTAGCAATCTTGATTGGTGAAAGCAAATCACCGGGAAACAATTACCTGACATTCGCTCTGGCTGCGGTATGGGTGATCCTGGTTTTTTTGGCAATATTTCGAAAGATCAACTACTCGTTCCGTGTTTGGGCACTTTTAGGATTAGGGTATGTTGCGGCAATTATTAATGTCACTCAAACAGGAATTCGGGCAATAGGTCCTCTATATTTTTTGTTGATTTCGATTATGGCGCTTTTATTGATTGGCAAACGCGCCAGCCTCATTATTACGATCATTACCGCACTGCTTTTATTAACCTTTTCATTACTGATCATCCATGGAACCCTTGTGCCAAGGATAGACCCGATAGGGTCTGTTAACTTATCAACCTGGGTGGCACTGGCTACGGTGTTGATGATCATCGTGATTGCGGAAACCCTGTTGTTGCTTTTTTTCCGTTTTCAGGAGTCTGTGATCATCAGTGAACGACAAAAGCACACAGAATTGGTGCATGCGCAAAGCCAACTGGAAGAAAAAAATCTATTGCTGGAGCAGCAAGTCAAGGAAAGAACCAGCGAACTTCTGCAGAGCAACAAAATCCAAACAGCACTTTATGAAATTGCCGAAGCCACCAATAGTTCCCACACTATAGATGAATTTTATGAGTGTATCCATCGGATTGTGGGCAAGTTGATGTACGCGAATAATTTGTTTATCGCACTGTACGACGAAGAGACTGATCTGCTAAGCTACCCGTACCATGTTGATGAATCCGGCGACACCTTTCCAACACGTCCGATGGGGAATGAGTGCAATCTGACCAGTTTTATCATCCGAACAGGAAAAATTATCAAGCATGGACAGCAAGAATTCCTGGCTGAAGTCGCCAAAGGTGAATATGTTCTAAAAGGCACCCCAAATGAGGATGGCATTGGCGCACCTCTCATCGTCAATGACAAGGTGATAGGCGCAATCTACATCCAAAGCTACGACACGAACGTTCACTACTCAGAAAAAGATGACGAGGTGCTGGCATTTGTAGCCCAACATATTGCCACCGCGCTCTCGCGCTTCAGAGCCGTAGAATCGGAAAGACAAAGAGCAAACGAACAAGCGATTCTTTACAGTGTGGCAGAGGCAATTGGGAAAAGTTTGGATATCAGAACTGTAACCCGGGTTGCTGGTGAAAACATGCAGGCGATTTTTGATGCTGATGCTACTGCAGTGTTGCTGCTTGACGAAAAGCAAGATCTCATCTCGAGCTATTATGAATTTGACAAGAATGAAGGAGGGGTGCTTGAAAATGTGGATCCATTCCCTCTGGGTATTGGATTAACCTCCAAGGTCATCACTACTGGTCAGCCGCTGTTGTTGAACACTTTGGAGGAAGAACTCGCGAATGGGGCATATTTCCCTCCCGAAGTCGTGGAGCAGAGTTCCGGCGTAATCTCTCAATCGTGGTTGGGTGTGCCAATTATTAACAACGAGCATCCAATTGGGGTCGTTTTTCTGGCTTCATATCAACCAAGAGCTTTTAACGAAGGGCATAAACGTTTTCTACAAACGCTCTCATCCGCAATCAGCACAGCCATAGAAAACGCGCGTTTGTTTGACGAGACTCAGCGGTTGCTCAAGGAAACAGAGCAACGAGCAATGGAACTTACGATCATTAACAGTGTGCAGGAAGGTCTTTCCCACCATTTGGATATCGATGGCATCTACAGGCTGGTCGGTGAAAATGTAAGACAAAAATTTAACGCTCAATGTGTGATTCTTGGCTCATTCGATCCGCAGACTGAAACTGAAAAAATCTGGTACGCATATGAGAAGGGGATGTATATTGAAAATCTTCCGGACCGATCTTACGACAAGATTCGGCGATATTTGGTTGATACTGGTAAACCCTATTTCGATAATCACGTTACCGACGACAAAATGGAGCAAACCAGCAGTGTTCCTTTAGCAGGAACAGAAGTACCGATGTCAGTTATGTTCGTTCCATTGTTTTCTGGTCCCACTGTAACAGGCTATGTGAGCCTGCAAAACGTGGAATATCACGATGCCTTTTCTGATAACGACCTGCGACTCCTCACCACGCTGGCAAACAGCATGAGTCTGGCATTGGAAAGTGCTCGTCTTTTTGACGAGACCCAGAGGCTGCTGAGCGAAACGGAACAGCGTGCGACTGAGTTGGCCGCTCTGAATGCTGTCAGTTCTGCGCTTGTGAAAGAACTTGACCTGAATAGCTTGATCCAGCTGGTCGGAGAGCAGATTGTGTCGGTCTTTAAGGGAGACATCGCCTATGTGGCTGTGGTTGATGAACCTGCAGGGATGATCAATTTTCCGTATGTTTATGGTGAGCTTCAACCCCCAATCAAGTTGGGAGAAGGTTTGACCAGTAAGGTGATTGAGTCTGGGAAAATACTTCTGATTAACAAGGATTTAAGTCAGAAAAAGATTGAGATTGGTGTGAGACAAATTGGCAGACAGGCACAATCTTACTTGGGCGTACCGATCTTCGTCAGTGGTAAACCGATGGGAGTGATCAGTGTTCAAAGCACCACAAAAGAGGATTTATTTACAGAAGCGGATGCGCATCTTTTGAGCACTATCGCCACCAATGTAGGCACAGTGATGCACAACGCGCAACTCTACAGTGAAGCCAGGCTTGCCCGTTCTGACGCCGAAAAGGCTAACAAAGCCAAGAGTGCGTTCCTGGCAAATATGAGCCACGAACTGCGCACGCCGCTCAATGCCATTATTGGTTTCACACGGATTGTGCAGCGCAAATCCGAAGGTTTATTGCCTGAAAAGCAAATTGAAAACCTGCAAAAAGTACTTATCAGTTCAGAAAATCTACTTGCGCTGATCAATACCACTCTCGATATTGCCAAAATTGAGGCCGGGCGAATGGACGTGTTGGCATCCAATTTCAGGATCGAACCGCTGATGGACCTGTGCATTAACACGACCAACCCGATGATTAAACCTAAGGTGAAACTGGAAAAACAGGTGGACTTGGACCTCGATCAGATTTTCTCAGACCAGGATAAGATCCGCCAAATTGTGCTTAACCTGTTGAGCAACGCGGCAAAGTTCACCCATGAGGGGCAAATTATCTTATCGGCTAGCCGCGAACAAGAAGACCGGTTGCGCATTGATGTAAAAGATACTGGCATTGGAATAAGCCCTGAAGCGATGACCCGAATTTTCAAAGAGTTTCAGCAGGCTGATAACAGCACCACCCGACAATATGGCGGCACTGGGCTTGGCTTGAGCATCAGCCGCAACCTGGCAAGATTGCTTGGCGGCGATATCACGGTCGTTTCTGAACCAGGCAAGGGGTCAACTTTTAGCCTGATCCTGCCTATGAACTACAAGTCTCCTTTGGTACTTCAAACGGACACAGAGACAGGCAATCAAGCGACAGCAATTTAGAAGGACTTATGGAGGCAGGGATGAAAACAATTTTGATCGTGGATGACACAGAACTAAATATTGACCTGTTGACCCAGATTCTGGAAGATGACTATCATCTGCTTGTCGCAAGAAACGGAGCTGAGAGCATATTGCTCACCGAGAGCAGCAACCCAGACCTGATTTTATTGGATATCTCGATGCCCGTGATGGATGGTTATGAGGTTGCCCGGCAAATTCACCAGCGGTTTAGCACATTACCAATAATAGGAATATCTTCGAACGCGATGAAGAGCGATAGTGAGAAAGCAATTGCAGCCGGGTGCAATGACTATCTCACAAAACCCATAGATGAAGACCTTTTGAAAGAAAAGCTGCAGGAATACTTGGAGTGAAGCTATGAACGAACTACCAAAAATCCTGATCGTGGATGACGAACCGTTCAATGTGGATTACCTTGAGCAGGAACTTGAGTGTCCAGAGTATGAGATCATCACTGCCTGTAATGGGCAGGAAGCTCTTGAGAAAGTTAGGTCTGAAGCCCCAGATTTAGTTTTGCTGGATATTATGATGCCCCTAGTGGACGGCTTTATGGTGCTTAGCCAACTCAAGGAGGATCCGTCGACCAGAGATATTCCCGTGGTGATCATCTCAGCGAGTAATGATCTGAAGAATGTGGTCAGGGGTATTCAAATGGGGGCTGAAGACTATCTACCAAAACCCTTCGAACCCACCTTGCTGCATGCGCGCGTTTCCTCCAGCTTTGAGAAAAAACGTTTACATGATCTCCAGACCCTCTATTTAAAGAGCCTGGAACGGGAATTTGAAATCGCCAGAGACATACAATTGAGCTTTCTTCCAACTCACTTACCCACTCTTGAGGGCTGGGAGATAGCGGCGTATTTCAAGGCGGCAAGGGAGGTTGCGGGAGATTTTTATGACGCATTCATGCTCAACGATAATCAGTTGGTTTTCAATGTGGGTGATGTCTGCGGCAAGGGAATCGGTGCAGCGCTTTTCATGACCCTCTACCGAAGCCTCATTCGCGCTGCGGCTACAACTAAATACTTTGCTCCTCTCAGTAATGGGCAGATGGACCTAAATGCTCAGCGCTTGAAGCAAACGGTTTCGTGTGCAAATAATTACGTGATGCAGACACATGAAGACGCAAAATTTGCCACCTTGTTCATTGGGTTATTAGAGCTCAAGACTGGCAGGTTGACCTATATCAATTGCGGGAATGAACTTCCGCTGCTAATTCAAAAAGGCGGTTCAGTTACAGAGCTTAAGTCAACCAGCCCCGCGATTGGTATCTTCGAAGATGTTGAGTTTGCTGTAGGAGAGGTCTTTTTAGAAGAAGGGGATATGCTTTTGGCGTATACAGATGGGGTTTCTGACACCATGAATTCCGAAAGCAGCACCTTCGGAAAACAGCGACTGGAGGAATTGGTTCGTGGGTACTCTGGCAACTGCCTGGAACTAATAAATCAGGTGGTCACACAAGCACGCCAGTATGCTGAAGAGGTCGAGCAATTCGACGATATAACCCTGATGGCTTTGAAGCGAATCGGTATTCTGATCTCATGACACCTTGAGGTAGTGGAATCTCTGAACCGATCAGTTACCTGAACTGGTCTATTATCTACACTGATCTATTAAAAAAGTGGGCGCTAGAGGACTGTGCGCAGCCCCCTGGAAGGGCTAAACCTCC
>CAZDPK010000038.1:0-17675 GCA_964507335.1 uncultured Anaerolineaceae bacterium
GGATTGATCATGTTGACGGAGTGAGCTTTGTAGAAGTCTTCGCTCTTTGTGATGCTGATCCTTTTGTCCAACTCGTCCAAATTTGTGTCATCAATCTTCTGAGATTTTGATACGCTGTTGGCATTTACGATTTTTGCAGCGTGTGGCTTTCTGAAAAAGAAAGAGAAGATATTGATTTTACTGGTTACTAACATTTCAAGCTCCTTTTTGATCCGTTACTGCTTCAGGGTCGATTCTCTTTACAGAGAGGATTACCAATCCCAGGTCGTTAACCTTCGCCAGGATGCCGAGTAATGCTGCCTGATCGATCACTTTCCCTGCCAGGAGAGTCTGGTCATATTGTTGTGTGATGGAAAAACCATCAAACCAATCAGACCAACTCTCATCCAAAGTCCCTCTGACCTGAATTTGGTAGAATGATGGCGATTCATACATTTCTCTGTTTGTCATTGCTTATCTCCTGTTTATTGATCCATGCATAGTATCGGCGGTTACTTGATGATTTGTCATCCTCAATATTGATGATTCGTTTTCTCAAATATGATGATTCCCGCAAGCAAACACACAAAAAATCCCCGCCAACTGGCGAGGAGTGATCATTTGGTAGGTTTGTGTTTTAGAACAAACCGAGATCCCGGGCTTTTTGGAGGGCTTCTAACCGCCCATGTACATTAAGTTTAAGAAAAATGTTGCGGATATGGGTGCGAAGCGTGGAAGGAGCAATCAGCATCTCTCTGGCAATTTCTGGAACAGATAGGTGGGAGTTCAGGTATCGTAATACATCCAATTCACGCTCGCTTAACGGCTCGATCAGGTTTTCACACGTGGAGCGTAGGAGGGCAGAGTCAGCGCATTTTGGTTTGGGCGCTTCCTCCGGCAGGTGGAAAGCCTGCAGAAGCTCCGTGATGTACTCGGTCTTGACCCCCCGGGATCGAAGATCGCTCAATAGCGATACCATTGGAGCGCCTCTGTCCGCAAAAATGAGCGTAAATCCTTCCGGTTCAGCGGCTGCCAGGCATTTTTCCAACACCTCCAGCGCTTCCTCTGTGCGTCCCAGCGCCTGCAACGAAAGCGCATAAAAAGGCATCAACTTTATCCAGAGCAAAATCCTGCCCTTTTGTCTGAGGTCGTCAAGTATTGTTTCGAGTATGTTGACCACATCCGGGAAAAGGTTAAGTCGATAGAGCAGTGTAACTACAACAAGCAGCGACTCATGTTTCCTGTCATCTTCTGAGGTGAGCCAGTACCCGGTAAACTTATTCGCAGCCCCAAGAATATCTCCCTTTGCCAATAGAAGCATGATCTCGTTCTCAGCCGAAATTCGAATGTACCAGGTGGAAATCGTTTTTGCTACTTTCGTCGCCCGCTGATTGACTGCCAAAGCTTCTTCAAGGTTTCCGGCAGCACCCAGGATCTGCGAATAGCAGGTCAAGGCAAAATGCAGCGCATCGGCTTGTCCCCATTGTTCTGCCAGGGCGACCCCATATCGCGCAGAAGCGGCAGCAGATTCCAGTTCATTCCACTCGAACAGGATGATACTCCTGGTGGCATACGCATGAGCCAGAACCGGGAATTTCTGTGAAGACTGACCAGCTTCTTCTATCTGGCACACGGCAGCCTGACAAAGAGAGAAGGCTTCGTGCAGGTGTCCTTGTAATAAGTTTACATATGCCAGATTGGAACTTGTATACAGGATCTCATGGATTCTTCCGATCATCTGACTGGCAGCAAGTGCCTCTTCAAACGATTGTGTGGCTTCAAGAAAATCACCGCGATATTGTAAAGCCAAGCCCCTGATATTCAGTAAATGTACGCGGGCTGCCCAATCTTCTTCCGGCAATTTCTCCAAGCCGCGCTGGACAAATTCCAAAGCCGATTCTACCTCGCCTTTCATCCAAGCCAGATAAGCCCTGATTGCAGCCAGATGGCTGGTAAGGTGTTGCTTTTCAGAATCTTCCTCCATATCCACCAAAAGTTGTTCGACCTGTAGAATGAGATCATTCATACCAATCGAAGGGTCAGCATAGGCTTTTGCCCAGGCATAAGCAATAGTTACCCAGGGATCGGGTGAGAGATGATGGTCGGGTAATTCTTCGAACCGCTTCAGAACATCAGACAGTTCTGTATTTTCAACCATTGCCATTGCATCGCTGGCAGCAGACTGCTGAACCCGGTCAATATCTCCGGCAGCCAGTGCGTGTCGGATCGCTTGAGAATACATATGATTCGCGGCATACCAATCGGTGGCACGCTGGTGCAACAGGGTGATGTGTTCAGGTGGAAAATGATTCGTCTGCTTGCGTAGAAACTCAGAAAAGAGATGATGATAACGATACCAGTTTTGCTCTTCATCCAACGGAATCAAAAACAGATTCGCGCGCTCCAACTGATCCAAAAAAGCCTGGCTGCCTGGTTTGTCGATCACCGCATCGCATAGAGGTGCGCTTAACTGATCCAGGATTGATGTATCATGCATGAACTCGCGAATCTCCTCAGATTGCTGGCTGAGGACTTCATCCAGAAGGTAGTCCAGGACGAATCGATTCGAGCCTGAAAAGGTCTTGATGAATGAAGTTACAGCTTCCGGACCTTGTGTTTTCAATCTTGCTTGCATCGAGATGGCAGCCATTTGTAAACCGGCAACCCAACCTTCTGTCCGGTCTTGAAGGACTGTGATTTCTTGTGGTGAGAGTTTGAACTGTAAAGTACTTTGCAGGAACTGACCAGTCTCGTCAAGTTCAAAGCGTAAATCTACTGCCCTCAGTTCGCTCAATTCACCGCGTGCCCGCCAGCGGGCCAGAGGCCAGGGGGGATCCATCCTGCTGGTTGCCACCAGGTTCAGATTTTGGGACCTCTTCGGTAGATGGTCAATCAGGAAAGTTAAATCCTTATGGATCTGGCTATCTGAAAGGCATTGCAGGTCATCCAGTACCAAGCATATCCGCTCTTGAAAGGCAGACAACTGGTTGATCAGTTCTATGATCTGGGTTTCCATTGAACCAGTTGTAGAAGTTTGTGAAGCCTCAAGGATTGCAATACCAATGTTTGCTTGCCGAATTTGTGGGATCGTGTTCAACGCAGCAAGAAAGTAACTCCAAAAGCGTGACGAAATGTTTTCAGTCTTTTCCAGTGACAACCAGGCAACCGGCAGGTCTGCCTGGGCTTGCCACTCGCTGAGCAAGGTGGTTTTGCCGTAACCAGCTGGGGCAGTAACGAGCGTAAGGCGGCAACCATGGGCAATTCCGTCATTCAGCCGTTTGACTAATTTGGCTCGGTTGACGAGGTTGCCGTGCAGTGGAGGAACATGAACTTTGGATGCCAGCAAGTTATCTGACATGTTCTTTCTCCTTAAACGCTTGAACGCTTTTCATTATACGAGATAATCGTCAAGACCCCATGCCCAGAAAGAAAAGGATACGCACTAACTCGAGATATTTCAGCGGTGAGGTCTTTTAGTTTCCTCAAAAATTACCAAAATAAGTAATGTTAAACGCTTCACAGGAACGTAAGTAGGTTCAACTTCACCAAAGTCCGTAAATGGGTCCAATCAAATAGAAAAAAATCAAACCGATCGTGTTATAGAAGCCGTGGGCAAATATTGCTGCCCACAAGTTGTCATTGAATTTGCGCTTCAGTAAACTGAAAATGATTGCATCAAAAGTTGTCAACACCACACCTATCATTCCTTGCTCAAGATGAGCTAGTCCGAAAACCAGGCTGGAAATTCCAATGGTAACTACAACGCTCCCAAGATTCTTCCCAAATATTTCCCCAAGTAATTTTTGAAGGTAACCCCGGTAAACGATTTCCTCCCCAAACGCCGCTAGTGACCAGCCAACGAAAAGCAGCATCAGCAATTGCCTCGGATTGCCCTGCAGGTTGGCAAAACCACTGTAATTTATGGTTGTACCTGTCAGGCGATTCAGGATTGGCATCAGAACACCCACATCAAACAACTGCAAAAGCAACGCGCTCAAGAATGTTACACCGATAAGTAAACCCCAGGTTTTTGGTTTCTTAAATCCAAGTGTGGCAATTTTTTCATGCCGGATAAGCATCGAAATAACCATCATTACCAGTATGATCAACGTGGGAATTAAAAGGTCCAGGAGAACAATGGTGATTGCGATGATCACCTCAATTACTGCGAAAATCCGTAGAAATGTCTTGTTCATAATTAACTATTTTCTGTTCAATTGCAGTTCTGTTTTGGTTCGTGAGCTAACGGTCAAGATTTCAAAAGGGAAATGGGTTAGCTGGCAACCATTTAACTTTCTAATTGAGGCTGAAGATATGGCATTAAGCTGTGCCGGGCTTAGTTTTTCTGCTACCCCAAATGATGATCTTCGCGATTCCTTGGATAAGATCGGGCAGAGTGCCGACCAACATCAAGATGAAAATATCCGGCATGCCCTGACGCATATAAACAACACTGGATACCAAATTAAACCGATTCCCATAGAATCTGCCTACCTGCCAAAACACAATTGTGGTTATTGCGACCGGGATAATAAAGCTTATAGCAATATCGAAGGTTCTCTTACCTCTTGATACCTTGCTAATACGCTCCTTCCAATTGCGCAATGACAGGAAATTACGTGCATGGAGTACGCACAAACCCAGGACAAAAATCCCGATCCCCCATCCAAACCATCTCACGGACCATCCCTGTTTTATCGAAGGTAAAGTTTTCCCAAGTACCACGGCCTCTACGCTTGCAGTTAGTTGGCTTGCAGAAACGAAGTGGTCAATCTGGTAGCCTTGGTTGGTCAAAAGGACAAAAGCGCGATCGCGGTTTGGATAAATGTTGACTTCGGTGCGAAAAGTCTGGTTTGCACCACCATGAACGATCTTGGTGCCAGAATCATAGATAAACCAGCCCATGCCGTAACTTCCGATTCCAGGAGAAAGTACACGTCTCATCATCTGATCAGAAACAAGCCCAGTGCTGTTAGATTGAAACTCCGCAGCATACTTTGCCATATCCATTGCGTTTGAGACAATCCAACCTTCACCCACCCCGTAGAGTGGATAATCCTCTTTTGCGGGGATGGAAAATCCAAATACACGCGTGTAACCTCTGGGCATGTCGGACGCGGTCGCCGGATCAGCGGTGGACGAATCCATAGACAGGGGAGAGAGGATGTTTTTGTCGACAAATTCGGCATAAGTCAGACCACTTTGCAGTTCGATCAGATAGCTTAGAACGGCGTAACCCATATTGAAGTATTGAAATTTCGTTCCCACTGGAGCAGTCAGACCAGCTTTCGCCAGTGAACGAACGGCATCTTCGGGACTTGTATCGAGAGGTAAGACAACACCATAGCCAGAATCAGAGAGTCCGCTGGTGTGATGAAGCAGATGGTTTATCGTGATCTTGCCGGATGCCTCTTCGTCCGCAATTTTGAACCAGGGAATATAGGTTTGAACAGGTTCATTAAAATTAAGCTTACCTTGTTCAGCCAAGATGGCAATTGCCAATGCGGTAAAGGATTTGCTCTGCGAACCAATGTATACCTTGGTTTGAGGAGTCATCGGGGCTTTGTTTCCATCAACACCATATCCCTTCTCGAAAACAACTTCCCCATCCTGGAGCACCACCAATGCCACACCTGGTAAATCATGTTTTGCCATCTGAGAAGTCACTGCGGTATTCAGCTTTTCAGTGTCAATGATTTCAGAGAATTCAGGTGCAGCTACCAGGGATGATGCTGAGAAGAGGAGAGAAAAGAGAACGATAAACAAGACGACAGAAGAGAATTTTTTCATACTACCCTCTTTTCAACATAGATGAATAAAGATTGTTAGGAGAAGACAGCGAACAAGTAGATTATAGCGTGAAGAAAACCAAGTTTCAAATGCAATAAATCAAATCCGTCCGGAGGTTTGTGTGGAAGCAGGTAAACATAATGCGACTCTGCTCAAGCAGGCAAGCCAATCTGAAACAGCTATTCGAGAAGAAATGGAGAAAGATCTACCTATAGATGAGTCGAAAAAGGATTAAACTATATAGGACCAAATCTATTATATGATCGTGTTGATGAATACGTAGGAACTCTTATAAAATTTCTTGCGATATTAATTTCGTATTAATGGTTTTGCGAGAGTCTGTAAAATCCTGAATTTTTAGAGAAAAATGGAGACTGCTATGGTCACTGAGTTTGAAACACGCAAGGTAGAACAAGTAATTCACGATTCCATTGGTTGGGCGTTGACAAAGAATATTGACCGGTTGTTTTCGATAACAGCGCAGGATGACGATTTTTTTATCTTTCACCCGGATTCAAATTCCACCATTGTCGGGTTTGAGGCATTCAAGAAGTTGGGTGAGCGGGTATGGATGAGAGACGAGTTCAAAGCCACCGATTTTGCAGTGAGGGATTTACGACTAAATTTCGCAGAATTAGGCAATGTCGCGTGGTATTCATGCATGCTCGATGACCATGCCGAGTGGAATGGTCAACCAATTGGTTGGGATGACTGTCGTTGGACAGGAACGCTCGAAAATAGAAACGGGCAGTGGGTCATTGTTCAGATGCACTTCTCCTTCCCGAAGGATTGATTTGCGGGAGTTCCCTCAACCCTTGCGACTAACATCCACACTGGCAACCCGTGCAGGTGATTTCAGGGTCTACTATACGGCAAGCACGGCAGTGTGACTACGATCAAAGTCAGGCTGCTTCGAGACAGTGTGACCTTTTATTGCTTACCATGCACCGGTCGGCTCCATGCAAATTAGGGGAGATGTTTCTGTAATTTGGTCAATTTCTTATTAATTAATCATCAGACAACATTGAAAATTTCCCAATCGAGCAAAAGTGATATTGTTGACAGTTTTGTCATCAACGCTTAAGATTATAAGATGCAATACTTGTTGCTATCAAACCCCAAAAAGGAGAAAAAATGAAGAAGTTTGTGTTGTTTTTGCTTGTCGCAATCATGGCTGTTTCCATGGTTGGCTGCGGTCAGACACCTGCAGTCGAGGAACCAGCCGCTCCCGCCGAACCAGTTGGAAAAGTTTACAACGTCGTCAACCTGGTAAACGGTAACCTCGGTGATAAATCGTTCTTTGATGCCGCTGAATCCGGTCTGAAGGAATTAGCTGCAGCTGGACGCATCACCTACAAGTCCATCGAAATGGGCGGCACGGATCAGGACCAACCGAAATGGCTGGAAACCTTGAATGAAGTCGCCAGCAGCGGTGAGTATGACCTTGTCATCTGCGGTACCTACCAGATGCCAGATTACCTCAAAGAAGCTGCCACCACTTATCCTGATCAGAAATTCCTGATCTATGATGACAACACCTATGTTGGCGTCAACCAAAATGTTGTCAATATCACCTACAAACAGAATGATATGGGTTACCTGATTGGCACCTTCGCTGGCAGAATGACTACCGAGACCAGTGTCGCAAATATCAATCCTGAAGCTGTTGTTGGTTTCGTTGGCGGCATTGACAGCCCCGTAATCAATGACTTCCTTTACGGTTTCCTGCTCGGTGCCCAGGCTGCCAACCCTGAAATCAAGGTTGACACCCGCTACGTCAACAGCTATGTTGACACCGCCACCGCCAAGGAAATGGGACTGTCCATGATCAATGATAAGAACGCTGACATTCTCTGGGGTGTCGCCGGTCTTTCTGGTAATGGTGCTGCTGAAGCCGCGCTCGAATCCGGCAAAGCCTGGTTCGTAGGCGTTGACTCTGACCAGGAACTGACTCTGCCCGCCGATCAGGCTGCCATTACTTTGACCTCCGGTCTGAAGAATGTTGGTCAATCGATCGTTTGGTTATTTGACGAATGGGATGCTGGTCGCACCTATTGGGGTCAGGAAGTTCGCCTCGGGATCTCCGAGGGTGGTGTTGGTATTGTGATTGACAAAAACTTCGCCAAGATTGCTCCCCAAGCTGTCCAGGATGCTGTTCTGGCTGCCCAGGCTGACATTGTTGCTGGCAAGATTGTCGTCCCAACTGCTATTGGTGACACCTCCAACGCAGTAGTGACCCTGAGAGACTCACTCCAGCCATAATCTTGTCTGAGAGCGTCATGTTTTAAGTCTTTTTTCGAGGGGAGCTAAAAAGTTGGCTCCCCTCGAGTCTTAACAGCTCCAATAAGGATACCTACCTATGGAACAAGAAATCGTTGTTGAACAAAAAGAAGTTGTAGAACAAGAAGATATTGTTGTCCAAATGAGAGGGATTAGCAAGGTTTATCCCAACGGAATTGCTGCTAACAAAAACGTGGATTTTGTGCTGAGAAGAGGCGAGATTCATGCCATCATGGGAGAGAACGGTGCTGGCAAGTCAACGTTAATGAAGATGCTGTTTGGCTTGGAACAGCCTACTAGTGGGGAAATACTGATCAACGGACAACCAGTAGTAATCAATTCTCCCAGTAAGGCTATTTCTCTCGGCATCGGTATGGTTCACCAACATTTTATGTTGGTTCCCAGCCTGACGGTCGCTGAAAATATTGTCTTAGGTATGGCTCCCACCAATAAATCCCGCTTACTGGTTGATTATAAGAAAGCAGTTCAAATTGCTGAGGAGAACGCTGCCCGATATAACTTGCGTATCGATCCGAATGCCAAGGTAATGGACATCCCGGTCGGGATGAAGCAAAAAGTGGAAATTTTAAAGGCCCTGGTTCGCGGCGCAAAGATCCTTATCCTTGATGAACCTACCGCTGTCCTGACCACGCAAGAAACTTCAGAATTATTCAAAGAACTAATTGCACTAAAAGATCAAGGATTCACAATTGTATTCATTTCCCACAAACTGAAGGAAATTAAACAAATCACTGATCGACTGACCATTATGCGGAGTGGCAGATCGATGGGTGTCTATGACACGGCGGATATCAGCGAAAGCGAGATCTCCCGCTTAATGGTCGGGCGTGATGTGGTGCTAAAGGTCGTAAAAGACAAATCCCAGCCCACCGAAACAGTATTAAAGGTGCGAGATGTGGAATACACCAATCGTTGGAACAAAAAGATGCTGGATAAGGTGTCTTTCTCAGTCCGCAGAGGTGAAATATTAGGCATTGCAGGTGTAGAGGGAAATGGGCAACGGGAATTGGTTGAAATGCTCTTTAATCTCAACTCGCCAGATGCCGGCACGGTAACTGTTTGTGGTGAGTCGATTGTCAACCTTTCACAAGATAAAATCCGCAACCGTGGAGTTTCCCTTGTGCCTGAAGACCGCATGACCTATGGTATTGCTGATATTGCCAGCATTGAAGAGAACGTTATCTCTGATCGCTTTTCCAGTAAACGTTTCAACAAGGGTCTCTTGTTTAATATGCGCGAGATCCACCATGAAAGCGATACCTTGATCGTTGATTATCGCATCCTTGCCAAGTCGGGCAAACAGCAGGTTAAGATGCTTTCTGGGGGAAACATCCAGAAGGTCGTGGTAGCCCGTGAGCTTTCAAGTAAGCCGACTCTCTTGATTGCCGATCAGCCCACACGTGGTATTGATGTGGGCGCCACAGAATTCATTCGAAACCAGATCGTCGATCTCAGCCGCGATGGCACCGCAGTGTTGTTGGTCTCGGCTGACCTGAACGAGGTCATTGAACTCAGTGACAGCCTGATCGTTATGTATGGCGGTAAGATCGTGGGGTATTTCGAAGACGCAAGCGAACTGGATGACGTTATCATGGGCGAATATATGCTCGGTTTGAAACACCAAACTCAAGAAGAAATAGCGAAGGTGTGCTATGAATGATAGAAAAATGTTCTTGTTTAATATGCTTCGCGGGCTGGCTGCCATTCTATTAGCACTCGCTGTTGCTACAATTTTTATCTTTATCTCTTCCGACGAACCCTTGACAGCCCTCAAATATTTACTTGTGGGTCCTGTGGTCAGCTTCAGAGCAACTGGAAATGTCTTTAACACAACCAGTTTTCTGACAATCTTAGCCGCCATGATTCCGACCATCTTCGCAGGCTTAGCGGTTTGCGTCATGTTTTCAGCCAACCAGTTCAACCTTGGAGGCGAGGGCGCGATCATGTTGGGCGGGTTTGTTGGAGCTTTACTTGGTATTTACCTCAACCTCAACACCGGTCTTCATCAAGTAGTATGCGTTTTAGCAGGAGCAGTTGCCGGTGGGTTAATAATGCTCATCCCAGCAATTCTGAAGGTGAAACTGGGTGCGAGTGAGATGGTGACTTCCTTGATGATGAACTATGTGGTTATGTTCGTCATCCTGCACTTCCTCAACTTTGTATTCGCTGACCGCACCAAAGGCGCGACCCAGACTTTCCCATTCCAAGAGACAGCCAGAATCCCTGAGATTATTGCCAAT
Source organism: uncultured Anaerolineaceae bacterium (assembly GCA_964507335.1). Classification (GTDB taxonomy): domain Bacteria; phylum Chloroflexota; class Anaerolineae; order Anaerolineales; family Anaerolineaceae; genus Mesolinea. The sequence goes on from CAZDPK010000038.1 coordinate 10,311, forward strand.
GGCACAAAGCTGACCTGGGGGTTCGTGGTGGCGCTAATTTTTGTGGTCATCGTTGCCCTGTTCATGTATCGAACCAAGTGGGGCTATGCCATCCGTATGATCGGCATCAACCAATCCTTTGCTCAATATTCGGGCATGCAGGTAGGTACTGTAATCATCCTGTCCCAGGTGATTGGAGGCATGCTCTCAGGCATGGGCGGCAGTATCGAAGTTCTTGGGCGTTTCAATACCTTCTTGTGGCGCGAGCTACCCGGCTATGGCTGGCTTGGTATAACGATCGCGATTTTGGCTAAGAACAATCCGATATTTGTACCATTCGCAGCCTTCTTTATTGCCTATCTGAACAAAGGCTGCGACTTAATGGCAACCTACAGTGATGTGCCTTCTGAGATGATCGACATCATCCAGGCAGCCATCTTCCTGTTCTTCGCAGCCGAGCAATTCCTGGCGAAATACCGACAGCGAATTGTGGTCCGTAATGCCCAACGTGATCTGGCACTGCAGGAAGCTGCAGCAAGCCAAGGAGTGAGCAACTCATGATTCGTGATCTTCTCTTATCGATTTTTAATGCCGACTTTCTTTACAGCGTGATTCGCATTACTGCCCCGATCCTTTTTGCAGCGTTAGGTGCGGTTATTGCCGAAAAAGCCGGTGTAGTCAATATCGGTCTTGAAGGTATCATGATGATATCGGCACTCTTCGGGGTTCTGTTTGGCTATTGGACGCAATCCTGGGTGATCGGGGTGATTGGGGCAATGGTCATTGGGGTTTTATTAGCCCTGCTGATTGGTTTCTTTGCCTTTAAGATGAAAACCGACATCATCCTGGCTGGTATTGCGATCAATATGTTAGGCGCGGGTGGTACCGTCTTCCTGCTCGATATGTTTACCGGTATGAAAGGTAACACTGGCGCGCTGGTTACCCGAGAACTGTTGATACCGACTGTGAATATCCCATTGATCCAGTCCATACCGTTTTTGGGTCAAGTTTTGTCCGGACACGCTGTATTAACCTATCTGGCATTCCTGTTTGTCTGGCTGATTTGGGCGGTGATCTATAAGACACCGTTGGGATTGAACATTCGCGCGGTGGGCGAAAACCCCAACGCGGCAACCTCGATTGGTGTTTCTGTAGAGAAAATCCAGTACATTGCGATCGCGTTCTCTGGAGCCTTGGCGGGTCTGGGCGGCGCTTTTATGTCCATGTACTACTCCCAGGGTTGGAACTCTGGCATGGTGGCAGGGCGTGGTTTTATCGCTTTGGCTGCCACTGCCATGGGGCGTGGTGAACCAGTTGGAACGATGCTTTCATCCCTTTTGTTTGGCTTGGCGCAGGCACTACGCACCAAGGTATCAGGTATGCAGGGTGTCTCCAGTTACCTGGTTTCGGTGATCCCGTACCTTGTGACCATCATTGGTTTGGTGCTTTACGCCATCAGTACCAAGAACAAGCTGAAGAAACGCCATGCTGTGGCGAAAGGCGCCGAATGACCTCCAGAACTCCTATCATTTTGGACGGAGATCCGGGTCACGATGACGCGATTGCGTGGATGCTTGCTAAAGCCAGCGAGCAGCTCGAAATCCTGGCTTGTACCTCGGTCAGCGGCAACCAGAGCATCGAAAAAACCAGTTACAATGCCCGGCGGGTGATGACCTTGCTGGGCATTGACGCTCCTTTTGCCATGGGCAGAGAAGAGCCCTTGCATGGTGAGCCGATTCACGCCGGCAATATCCATGGCGAGACCGGCTTGGACGGTCCGGTTCTGCCGGAACCAGCCATAGAAGCCGAGCCAATCAACGCAGTAGAATTAATGGCGCAGACCATTGCCGCCTCAGATAAGCCTGTCACGATCGTTGCCACCGGACCACTTACCAATGTTGGTGCGCTGCTTGTCTTGCACCCTGAACTCAAACCAAAAATCGCTCATATCTCCATCATGGGTGGTGGGCTGGCTCATGGCAACTGGACTCCGGCTGCAGAATTCAACATTCTGGTTGATCCTGAAGCAGCTGATGTGGTCTTTAAATCTGGCTTGCCGCTTACCATGGCAGGTCTGGATGTAACCCTCAAAGCATTGGTCTTCCCTGAAGATTTTGAACGTATCCGTGCTTTAGCGAACCCCATTGCAGTTGTAGTGGCGGAATGGCTGGATTTCTTCTATAGTTTCCATCGCAGCATCGGTTATGCTGGCGCTCCAGTTCATGACGCTGTAGCGGTGGCGGCTTTGATCAGACCTGAGATATTAACCAGCAAGGATTACTATGTCCAGATCGAGACATCCGGTGACTTTTGCCGGGGCGCAACAGTGGCGGATCATTACGGTTTCAGCAGCCAACCCCCCAACACGCATGCGTTGGTTGAGATTGACCGCGAAGGCTTCATAGACCTCCTGGCTGAGGCTGTAGCCTGGTATGGAAAGGAGTCAGAATGAATCCTATTCCTGTGATTTTGGACTGCGACCCCGGTGTAGATGACGCTATTGCCTTTCTGCTTGCCAAACAACTACCCCAACTGAAGGTCCTCGCAATAACCAGTGTGGCGGGCAATGTTGGGCTGGAGCACACGAACTACAATGCCTTGGGATTGGTTGAATTTTTGGATTGGGATGTGCCGGTCTATCGCGGTGCGGCTGGGCCAGTCTTCCGAAAACGCGTGGACGCCGAAGCAGTACATGGTTCCAATGGCATGGCTGGTTTTGATCTTACTCATACCCGAAAAGAAGTTGAGGGTGTGAGTGCCTGGGATGCCATCCACCATTATGCGCTGGAAGAGAATGGTATGCTTGAGATTATTGCCATCGGTCCGCTCACAAACCTCGCCCTGGCTTTCCTCAAATATCCCGATTTACCTCAACTTATCAAACGAATCGTTATCATGGGCGGCGCAACTGCTGCAGGCAACGCCACTCCGGCTGCTGAGTTCAACATTTATGCTGACCCTGAAGCTGCAGATATCGTTTTTTGTTCAGGGGTGCCGGTTTATATGTGCGGACTGGATATGACCATGAAAGCATTAATGACCCCTGCTGAGCTTGACCAGGTGGCGGCATTTGGCAGCAAACAAGCGCTGTTCTTCCGGGATGTCGTGCAGAATATCGTGGGATTTATGAAACGCATCGGAATTGTCGGCATCAATATGCACGATCCCGCTGCGGTGCTCTATGCTGCGGATGATTCGATTTTCAAAGCCCATCCAGCCGGAATTCGCGTGGAAACCAAGGGGTCGATTACCCAGGGAAAAACGGTGACGGACCTATTCAGCGATGCAAAATGGCCTAAAAACGCTTTTGCAGTGATGGATATCGACCGCGACGCCTTCGTCAGGAAGGTGTTTGAGTTGATGAGCAAGTATTAAAAAGAGTTCAACCAACCAATTTTGACTGCCAGCAGTTCACCATTGAGGACCTGCTGTAAACACTTATAGAGAGGTGATTTACCTATGGCTCAAAAAATCATTATCGATACCGATCCCGGCATTGACGATGCCATGGCAATATTGGCGGCACTGCATTCGCCCGACCTGGAGGTGCTGGGCTTGACCACTGTGTTTGGTAACACAGCAGTTGAGCTTTGCTCACTGAATGCTTTACGGTTGGTTGAGTTGGAAGGGAATGACCACATTCCAGTCGCACAGGGCTGCGGTCAGCCGATGGTGCATGATATCACCTCCTTTTCGGCTGGTGTGCATGGCAAAGATGGTCTGGGCAATACCAATTTACCCCTTCCGCACGGCAAGTTGGATCCGCGCCACGCTGCCCAGTTTATTATCGATACCGTCATGGCAAACCCCCATGAGGTCATCCTGGCGCCTATTGGTCCGCTGACTAACATTGCCATGGCATACCGGCTGGAGCCCCGAATTGCGCATTTGGTGAAAGAAGTGGTTTTGATGGGCGGCTGCGCCTTCGCTTTGGGCAATATTTCAGCTGTGGCTGAAGCCAATATCTACCACGATCCGCATGCTGCAGAAGTAGTCTTTGCCGCTCCCTGGAAAGTAACCATGGTCGGGCTGGATGTGACCACAAAAATCGTCATGAGCCCTGACTATTTCACAAAATTGTACGCGGTTGGCAACCCGGCGGTCAGGCTGCTCGAAAAAATTCAGCCCTGCTACCAGGCTTTTCATGAAGAGATCTACGGCATGAAAGGCGCAATACATACCCATGATCCTGCGGTGATTGCCTATTTGTTAGCGCCAGAGTTGTTCAGATGTGAAGATATGCCAGTTTACGTGGTGACCGAAGGCCTGTGTCTGGGCAAAACAATTGCCGATAGACATCATCACATTTTCACAAGTACACAGGAACCCAAGGGTATTGGTGAGGAAGCGGACGTAATTGCTGTCGAACGCCCCTCTACGACCATCACCCTGGTGGCGGATGAACAGGGTGTGCTGGACTTGTTGTTTGATCTGCTGACAAAAGATTGATCCTGATGGTATTCGCTGGGGCTGGTTTTCGCCGATCTCCTGACCGTGTAAAAGCGGTAAAAGCCTTGAAAACTATGCAAGAACAGCGTTCTAGATTTCCGCTATAAATTGTCAGTTACCCGGATAATCGGCAATTTTGCGCGATAAATCTTTATTTAATAAACGCGGGAGGCGGGCGTTGACTTCGCGCAGGATCTCATCCAAGTCCAGGGTCAGGTGCTTGCCTCCCCGGTAGATGAGCTTGCCATTACAGATTACCGTGTCAACATCCCTCGCGTCCAGCGAATAGACCAGGTTGGCGGCCTTGTTGATCACCGGCTGAGCCGCCGGGCGACCCTGGCGCAGCAAGACCACATCCGCCAGATTGCCAGCTATCAGATTTCCCAACCGAGGTTGACGCAACACTTTTGCCCCACCCTGGAAAGCCAGGTCTAAAACCGTATTGACTGGCAGCACTTCGGCATCCATCGCCTTATTTTTTTGCGTCAGAGCGGTCAGCCGCATTTGTTCAAACAGGTCCAGCGTGCAGCTGCTAACCACGCCATCGGTTGCCAACCCAACCGCAATCCCCTTCTGGAGGTACTTGGGTAGGTCGGCTAATCCCATTGCCATCGCCAGGTAGGTTTTAGGTGCCTGGGCAATGCCAACCGGTTTGCCCACCAACAGGTCGAGATCCTCATCGGTCGGATAGAGACAATGGGCAATAATGGTTGGCTGGTCCAGGATGCCAGCGTCCGCCAGCACCTGGACAGGTGTTTTGCCGTAGCGTTCAAGCGATAAGCTCACCTGTCCGGCGGTTTCTGCGGCATGGATGTGGTTGCCCACACCCAGTCGGGCAGCCTCGCGGGCGCAGCGTGCCAGAAAATCGGGGTCACACAAATAGGGCGAATGAGGAGCAAGCCAGGTGGTGATGCGACCATCGGCTTTGCCTTGCCAGCGTTCCACGAAGCGAATGGTTTCTTCAAGGTGATCGTAACCCTGGTGTCCAAAAACAGCCCAACCCAGGTTGGCGCGCGTGCCAGCCTGTTCCACCGCCTGCGCGACCTTATCCATCTCAAAATAATGGTCGGCCACGCAGGTGATGCCGGCTGCGATCATTTCTGCCAGCCCCAGCATTGCGCCCCAATAGATATCTTCAGGGGTCAGGTTGGCTTCGAGCGGGAAAATGATCTTGTTAAACCAGTCGTTTTCGTTCACGTCTGGTCCGGCGTTGCGGAAGAGTACCATGGGCACGTGCGCGTGGGTGTTGAGCATGCCTGGTATTGCCAGCATACCAGCTGCGTCGATGACCTGATAACCCTCTGCAGATAGAGAAGATGTTGGCTGAATGGCGTTGATTTGATCGCCCTCGATCAGGATATCCTGACCGGGTAGAAAATGGGGGTCCTGCCCCTCAAAAGTCAATACCTCAACATTCCTGATCAGCAAATTTCCCATCGTCTCTCCATCATTTCCGTTATTCTTAAAAATTTTCGACCAAATCAAGCGCAACTTCAATGGCACGATTGAGAATGGTTCTAACAGGTTCCAAACCTAAATCGAGACCATCAGCTGACACCGCATCAAAACGCGGGATGCCCCAAAACTCACTCAAAGCCTCTAAATAGCGCGCTCCCATCTCAAGCGGGGAATTGCTGTAGTCTCCTCCGCGTGTGGTCAGAAAGAGTAGTCTTTTTGCCTTGCACAAGCCAAACACCCCAGTTTCATTGGCACCGAAGGTGATACCATCCACGCAAATGTTCTCAATATAGAGCTTCAACAAAGCCGGAAAGCCCAGATCCCAAAATGGGGCGGCTATGACCACGCGGTCCGCCTGACTGAACTGATGGGCATAGCGAAAGCGGGAATGATCACGCATATCTGCAGCCAAAAGGCGCTCGCGTTGTGCAAAAAAGCCTTCGGTCAAAGGCGCGAGCGGTTCGTCCATCAGGCAGAGCCTTTCCACCTGGCAACCTTCTTTGGATTGTAACTCCGAGAGAAAGGCTTCAGCAAGAAGGCGGGTTCGTGATTCTTCCCGACGGATACAGCAGTCGATATAGAGCACTTTTACCATTGCTGCACCTCAGGGGTTTTCAGGGTGCCTTCGCTCAGTGCCTGCCGTACTTCAGAAAGCGTCGGGATTGAATCGGCGGCTCCCGGACGCTGAACACACAAAGCGGAAGCGGCAGTCGCCAGACGGAGTGTCTCCGACAGGCTTAGCCCTTCCAGCACGCCGTACAGGAAAAATCCGCTGAAGGTGTCTCCGGCAGCAGTGGTATCGACCGCCTGTACCTTGCAGCTTTCGATACTGGCGAAGCAACCGTTTTGAACGCTTTGAGCTCCGCGTGAACCCAGTGTAAGCAGAATGCTTGCGTGGGGAAATCGCTCCGCCAGACGGAACAGCAGGTTTTCGTCGGCTTCTCCTCCAACGATCCCAGCACCTTCAACTTCGTTCACGATCAGCCAGTCGAGCAGGTTGATGGGGTAGGTGTTGACCTTTTCGGAGTATGGGGCGGCGTTTAAAGCCACTTTCAAGCCCTTTTTTGATGCCTTTTCGATGATCTCGCCTACCAGGTTTGTTTCATTTTGCAACAAGACCAGACCTTCATTGCCAAAAGCATCAAGCGTCTGGTCGATATAGGCTTCAGTAAGCAATTGATTGGTTCCGCCATATAGCAAAATGCAGTTTTGTCCGGAATCCGCCACCTGGATGATGGCGTGACCGCTGACCTCAGTTGAAGCCTGCATCAGGGAGGTGTCCACACCGGCAGCCTGCAGTTTTTCGACCAGAAAGCCGCCATCCCTACCAGCCATGCCGGCATGGAACACCTGGCTGCCGGCTTTGGCTGCCGCAATCGACTGGTTGAGACCTTTTCCGCCGCTGTTGATCATGTAGGTTTTGCTGTGTTTGGTTTCACCTGGCTGAACGAAATTGTCAACGCGGTAGACGTGGTCAAT
>CAZDPK010000039.1:0-7785 GCA_964507335.1 uncultured Anaerolineaceae bacterium
ATTCTTACAAAAATCCAGGATAGAGACTCGAAAGAGGTTATACTTAACATCTTATAATAGGTAAAGAAAATGCAAGAGTTTTGGAACAACCTCATGTTTATCTTGGAGCGGTTCACTTGGTCCAGTGTGCTTGACATACTGCTGGTGACCATTTTCTTCAGTTTGCTGCTGTATCTGCTTCGTGATACCGATGCCCAGACCCTTCTACGGGGCATTTTCCTGATCGTTATCCTGGTCCTCTTACTTACCTCCCTGGTCAATTTGCCAGCTTTTTCATGGCTCGTGCAAATGGTTTCACCTGCTTTGATCCTTGCCGTTCCTGTCATTTTTGCCCCAGAGATCCGACGGGGACTGGAACGCATGGGCAGCATGGGTGAATTACGGTTCTGGCGCAATCCCAAGGGTTCAAGAGCCTCGCTGGAATTGGAAGAGACGCTTAATTCAATTACGAAGGCTGTCATAACACTCTCAGAACGTCGGCATGGCGCTCTAATCGTCCTGACCCGAAGAGAAATGTTGGATCGGTTTTATAAAAACGGGGTCATGTTAAATTCAGATGTCAGTCCACAAATGCTCCTGCAAATTTTCTACCCAAACACGCCCTTGCACGATGGTGCGGTCATCATCTTTGAAAATCGAATCAAGGCTGCCGCATGCGTCATGCCGCTTTCTAGCAGTGGTGTTCTCAACAGCACCGCCGACCGATCCTTAGGGCTGCGGCACCGGGCTGCCATGGGGATCAGCGAGGTCAGCGATGCCCTGGCAGTGGTCGTCTCTGAAGAGACCGGCACAATCTCGATCGCTCATCGCGGCAGGCTCATCCGACGCCTGGACGGCGAGCGCTTGCTCAACAGCATGCGCGCCATTATGGCGACCGATCAGCCAGTTAATACGAACCGCCTTAAGAGACTCTTCAAGAAAAACCAGGTGGAAGAGCAGATGGAGGAAACAGAATGATGGACTTCTTCAAGCGGGTCCTTAAGCTGCTTCCCATCTTCCTGACTGCTCTGATTTTGGCTGTTATCGTGTGGGTATCTTCGGTTAGCTCCAGCGACCCGAACGAAGTTATTTCATACACCACCCCGGTTTCTCTGACAGTTTTAGGACAAAATCCGGATCTATTGATCACAGACCAAAGCGCCTACGACCTCACAATCACCTTAAAAGCACCGCGATCGGTTCATGACCAGATTTCGCGAAATTTTAACCAGATATCTGCTCGTATTAATCTCTCTGGGCTGGCTGCGGGTACTTATGACCTGGAGCCTGAAGTCAACGTGGATGATTTCAAGCCTGTGCAAGTTCTGGAAGTCATTCCAGCTCAGATCAACATCACTTTGGAACAAATTGCGACAAAAACCATGGATATCACCTTGCTGCAAACCGGAAACCTTCCGATCAGCTATGAAGCTGGTGAAGCGGTACTGAGCAGCGAAAGCGTGGAATTGCTTGGACCGGAGTCGAAAGTCAATGAAGTAAATGACGTTGTCGCCAGTATTGATCTTAGCAACACCACAACCACCATTACCAGGATTGTTGAGCTTCGTCCGATTGACCGTCGAGGCAACCTGGTTGAGGGTGTCAGTCTGAACCCGACCTCCATCACCGTAGAAATACCGATCAGGCAGTTAGTCGGTTATCGCAACGTCTTTATAAAAATTGTCACCACAGGGACCATTGCCCAGGGTTATCATTTGACCGGTCTACTGGTCACACCCCCCAATGTGACCATCTATTCTTCTGATCCAGCTCTTGCCGACGAAATGCCCTCGTTTTTGGATACTGCTCCCATTAATCTGAGCGGAGCGTATGAGGATTTTAGCATCAATGTGGAACTGCAGCTTCAGGATGGCATTGTTGTTGTTGGCAACCAACAGGTCACAGTTGAAGTGGGCATCGATGCGATACAGTCTTCAACTCAACTTGTAGGTGTGCCGGTAGAAATAATAAATTTGGGCAGAGGCTTAACAGTCAACATCTCTCCTGACAAGGTTGACTTGTACATCTCTGGTCCTATGAATTTGCTTGAAGAGCTTACAGCTGATAATATTCGGGTAACGCTTGATCTGAGCAATCGCAGCCCCGGGACTTATCAATTGTCACCTGACATCTTGTTGAACGATGATGAATTGCGGTTAGATTCCATTCTTCCGGGTACCATTGAAGTCGTTCTCTGGCGTTGACGTAGAAAGATAAGGAAATCCCCTATGCAAAAACCTGTAGTAGTTTTGGTCGGAAGACCAAATGTCGGTAAGAGTACCATTTTTAATCGCCTGGTTGGGCAGCGCCTGGCAATCGTAGACGACGTGCCGGGCACAACCCGAGACCGTCTTGTAGCTGAAGGCGATTGGGCAGGTCACGACTTTTTTGTTGTAGATACTGGTGGTATCGACCCCAGCAAACAACATTCGCAAAACGTCTTATCGATCGGTTCTGCCGACTTTATCCAGGAGATCAGAGACCAGGCTGAAATTGCGCTGGAAGAAGCAGATGTAATCATATTGGTCACAGACGCTCTGGATGGTGTTACACAAGCTGACCGGGAAGTCGTTGATATTTTGCGCAAACGTCGCAAAACAGATGAACGCGATACCCCACCTATCCTGTTGGTTGTGAACAAAGCCGATAGTCCCAATGCTCGCTTGAACTCTCTGGATTTCTATTCGCTGGGTTTAGGGGAACCTTATCCCATCTCTGCCATCCATGGGACCGGAACTGGCGATCTGCTCGATGCTGTTGTAGAGAATTTCCCTACCCCGTCAGAAAACGAAGAAGATGATGAGAGCATTAAAGTAGCGATCGTTGGAAAGCCTAATGCTGGCAAAAGCAGCCTGCTAAACAAGATTACCGGGCAACAACGCTCGATTGTAAGTAATATCCCGGGCACCACGCGTGATGCGATCGACTCAAAAATGATTTTTGACGGCCAGGAATACACCCTGATCGACACTGCCGGTATCCGCAAACGCGGTTCTGTGACTCCTGGCGTGGAAAAGTATTCGGTTTTGCGAGCGATGCAGGCAATTGAACGTTGTGACGTCGCCATCCTTGTCATCGATGCCGTCAGCGGAATTACCGCCCAGGATACCCACATTGCCGGTTATATTAACGAAGCATGGAAGAGTGTGTTGGTTGTCATCAATAAGTGGGACCTGGTTGAAAAAGACCAGGACACAGCAATAGAGTTTGAGAGGATGTTGCGAAGGGAATTGAACTTCTTGCCCTACGTGCCTATCATTTTCATTTCAGCGGAGACCGGTCAACGAGTGCACCAGGTTATACCATTGGTAAAAGAGATCCAGCAGGAACGAATCCGCAAGATTTCTACTGCCCAATTGAATAAAGTGTTAGTAACAGCCCAAGACAAACACCAGTCCCCTTCCGGGCTCGGCAAGCCTTTCCGAATTTATTATGGCACCCAGGTTAATACTGCACCCCCCACATTTTTGCTCTATTGTAATGACCCCAGCCTGTCTCATTTTACCTACACACGTTTCCTGGAAAACCAGATAAGAGAAGTCTTCCCTTTTAAGGGAACACCGATAAAAATTGTTTTGAAGAAACGTGAAAGGCGGGAGTAGGAGCGGCTTCCGTGCTCCCCCGAAAGGTTGGTAATCCATATCATGAAAACATGTAAGGTTGAATATTCCATCCACTGTCGGGCTTGGTATAATACTGGAGCTGGTCATATCGACCTGTAAGGACTATAAGTATGGAACAAGACAAATATACACACGAAAATAACCAACCTACCGAATTGGACGACACATCGGAAGTCGTAGTAAACCCCACACCTCCCTCAGCAGCAAGCCAGCCAAAAACCAAAGGGTTCTGGCGCGATTTATTTGAAACAATCCTGATGGCTTTGGTGCTTTTTGTTCTTCTCAACGCCATTACATCCCGCGTGAAAGTTTTCAATATCAGCATGCAGCCTACGTTAAAACAAGGTTATCTCTTATTGGTAAACAAGATGGCTTATAAGCTGGGCGACCCAAAATATGGCGATGTCATTGTCTTTCATTACAACGGCGATAAGCAGGAAGATTACATCAAACGTGTGATCGGTTTACCGGGTGACAAAGTGGACATCTCGGGCGGTGTTGTACGCGTCAATGGAAACGCTTTGACCGAACCTTATATCATGGAAGTCCCAAACTATTCCGGCACCTGGACTGTCCCTGCTGGGGAATTGTTTGTACTCGGCGATAACCGCAATCACTCCTCCGACTCGCACCAATGGGGTTTTGTCCAGGCAAGCTGGGTAGTTGGCAAGGCGTTATTCATTTATTACCCCCTGGACGCCATTGCTAATCTCAGCATAAACGGCTTGGTCCGGGCGGCACCTGCCCAATAAAATCGTTCTCAGAAAACGACTCCCAATAGGGAGTCGTTTTTTTTCTTAAAACCATAAGGAAATGATTGGGAGTTATTAGATTTTTGTCAAACTTTATTCGGTTCCGTTGACTTTGAAAGCTTGAAATGCTATCATTTACACAAAGAAATTATCAATTTTATTCAGCACATTAAAAATAGGAGGTTTTATATGAATGCGATAATCATATCTCGCATTGTCGGCGCTGTTATTCTTGGAGTTATTGGTGCATTTACCGGATTACCGATTTATCAGTACTTATCAGGCTTCATTCCTACGTTATCTCTTACCCAGGGCGCCACAATTGCAATCAACACAACTATTTTTGCCCTTATTGGCTTTATACTCACGCCTTATATCACCATCAAACCATTACAGGGCTTGGCAAAACTATTTAAAAAAGCTACTCCCCAGGTTCTAATCAGTGGACTTGTAGGTCTACTCATCGGGTTGATAATTGCGACTATCATGGCTTACCCTTTGAGCTTGCTTCCAAGACCACTGGGTCAGATTCTGCCCTTTGTCGGGTTGGTTCTTTTTGGCTACCTGGGGGTCGTTCTGTTTGTTACCCGCCAGGAAGATTTTATGAACCTTTTCAGAGGGGTAAGCTCAAAAGCCACTCGAGTCAGTAAAAGCTCACTAGAAAGTGAACGTCGAATCCTGGTTGACACCAGTGCCATCATTGATGGACGTATTTCTGATATCGCCAAAACTGGCTTTTTGGGCGGCAGCCTGGTTGTTCCACGCTTTGTTCTGAGCGAGCTCCAGTTTGTCTCCGATTCTGCTGATAGCCTGCGCCGACAGCGCGGCAGACGCGGACTGGAAGTTTTGGCGGAATTGCAGGAAGGCAAAGATGTGCCTGTGATCATCAGTGACGTTGATGTGGAAGGTGTTCGTGAGGTTGATGAGCGTCTTATCGTACTTGCGCAACAACTGAACTGCCCGATTCTTACGAATGATTTCAACCTGAACCGGGTCGCCGAGTTGCAGGGCATAAAAATTCTAAACATCAACGATTTAGCGAATGCGGTAAAAGTAGTACTCCTGCCTGGTGAGGAATTCTATATTAACGTGATCCAGGAAGGCAAAGAATATCAGCAAGGCGTCGGTTATCTTGATGATGGCACGATGGTGGTCATAGAAAATGGACAAAGATACCTGAACAAGACCATCCAGGTGACCGTCACGAAAATCCTGCAAACTTCTGCTGGACGAATGATTTTTGCGAAACCGATTTCAGAGCATTAGGAGCAGCTTATGGCACTCAGAATTTACAACACATTAAGCCGCACAAAAGAAGATTTCACGACGCTCGAACCCGGCAAAGTGCGCATGTACGTTTGCGGACCGACAGTCTATGCTGATGCGCATCTTGGCCATGCCATGTCTGCTTTGGTTTTCGATATCGCCCGCCGCTACCTTGAGTACAAAGGTTACGATGTTCGCTATGTCATGAATTTTACGGATGTAGACGACAAAATAATCAACAAAGCCAACGACCTTGGAGTTGACGCCTTCTTGCTTGCCCAGCAATATATCGATGGTTACAAACGCAACCTGGAAGCACTCAACATCAAACCTGCCACTGTTAACCCCCGGGCTACAGAAGACATGCCCCAGATCATTCAAATGATCCAGCAATTGATCGACAGAGAGTCTGCTTATGTAGTTGATGGTGATGTCTATTACAGCGTGGACAACGACGAGGATTATGGCAAACTAAGCGGACGCTCGCTGCAGACGATGAACGCCGGTTCCCGCATCCAGGTGGACCAACGCAAGGACCACCCCATGGATTTTGCCCTTTGGAAGTCCGCCAAACCTGGTGAACCTGCCTGGGAAAGCCCCTGGGGTATGGGACGTCCTGGCTGGCACATCGAATGCTCGGCCATGAATATGGTTCATTTGGGCGAGCAGATTGATATTCACGGTGGCGGTAACGACCTGATCTTCCCTCATCACGAGAACGAGATTGCTCAGACTGAATCAATTACCGGCAAGACCTTTGCGCGTTATTGGATGCACAACGGCATGATGGGTTTGAAGGACGAGAAAATGTCCAAATCAGTTGGTAATATGATCACTATCGACCAATTTCTCAGTCAACATCCGGGCGACGTGATGCGTTTGTGGGTTTTGAATGGCTCTTACCGCAGTCCGCTGACTTACAACGAGTCGGTTATTGAGCAAACCACTCAAGGTTACAAACGCCTGCTCAGCGCAAAAAAAGGCGCTCTGCCCGGCTCTAATGGACTCTCTGAAAGTGAACAGCAGAAACTCGTTGAGGCGGCAGAACATGCCCGTCAGGCTTTTGTGGACGCCATGGATGACGACTTCAACACATCTTCAGCTATGGCAGCCATTTACGAGTTGGTTAAGGTCATCAACCAATCCCGTGCTGATGGGGCAAACGATACACAGCTCAAGCAGGCTCAGTCAGTTTTCAACGAACTGACCGGCACCCTCGGTTTGGTTCTAATAGAAGATAGCTCCCAGGGAACCTCAGCAGATGCCTTTATTGACCTGATGGTTGCCTTGCGCAGGGATCTGCGCGCCGAGAAGAATTGGAAAATGTCAGACAAAATCCGCGATGAACTTAAAGCCTTGGGTGTGATTTTGGAAGACAGCAAAGATGGCACAACCTGGAGCTGGGAAAACTAATGAAAGAGTGGCTCACTGGTCGCAATCCGGTTTACGAAGCCCTGAGGGTCAACCGCCGTCATTTCTTTAATTTGCTTGTTCAGCAGGACGTGAAGATTGAAGGCAGACTGAAAGATAACGTCGAGCTTGCCCGGCAGCATAAAGTTCCTGTACGTATGGCTAACAAACAGCAATTGGCTCAGATTGACCGCCATCACCAGGGTGTTGCCTTGGAAGCCAGTGAGTACCCCTACGCAGCTCTGGAAGACTTGATTGCACACTCAAAGGCTCAAGCGGAAGCACCCTTCTTTCTTTTGCTCGACCTGATCCAGGATCCGCAAAATCTAGGTTCGCTGCTTAGAACAGCAGAGTTAATGCGGGTGCACGGCGTCATCATACCTTCATCACAGGCTGCCCAGGTGACACCTTCCGTGGTGAACGCCTCTTCTGGCGCAGCCGAACACCTGCTCATTGCACAATACAACCTGGTACAGGCAATCGAAAGATTGAAAGAGCTGGATCTTTGGGTTTATGGTCTGGATGCCGATGAAAGGTCAAAAACCCCGGATAAGTTGGCGATGAAAGGTGGAGTCGCAATCGTTGTTGGGAATGAAGGCGAGGGCTTGCGCAGTTTAGTGCGCAAAAATTGTGATGAGATCATGCGCTTACCGCAGTATGGGCAGATTGATTCACTCAACGCCGCTGTTGCCGGCTCCATCGCCCTCTACCTCGCCCGGCAAGCACGTACCTAGAAAATTCTGTACGGAACGGAC
>CAZDPK010000039.1:7885-17515 GCA_964507335.1 uncultured Anaerolineaceae bacterium
TACGGAACGGACGCCAGCTGTTCCATCATTGTCTTTGTACGGAACGGACACCGGCTGTTCCCTCTTCTGACTTTGTTCGTAACGGACACCGGCTGTTCCATTTCTCAATCAAACCTTCGTAGGGAACGTGCACCGCGCGTTCCATTTTAAAGCCTCCAACTGTTCCATTTTGGGCATTGTTCTCGGACTAAAAAAATTAATTAAAATATTCATCCTTATGCCATTTTTGCACATTTGACCGAATATATTCACCATGAATAAGGTAATCCCTCTCATTTCGGATAATGTGATCGTGAAATGACTTTTGCCAAATAACAATACCTGGAAAGTCAATTCTTGTCTTCCTTGTAATGGTTGATTTACAAGCCCCAACGATTGTGGAAAGGTTGAATTTACCAATTGCATTCAATAAGGAAATTAATAAATGCACATGGTTCGGCATCACAACATAATCCATGACTTCAGCTCCCGGGTAATAAATTGGGATATCCAAAACACTTTGTTCTGTAATTCGTCCAATTTCCGAGGATTGGAATGTACTTACGGCATCGACTTTTAAAATTTCGCCAAGAAGATGCAAGTTTTCATGACAATTGAAAGTTACAAAGTAAATTTCTGAAGAGGAATAGTCATAAGTTTGAAGCCTTGGTAGTTTTCGATTGAACATGATTATAAGCAACGACTCTCGATTTTCAAGGATTTGACAAGGGAATACCAGAAAGGAACGCCCAGTGGTCGTTCCCTACCATAGGCCCTGTCCCACCATACCAATCTACAACACCACCACCATCACGACCCACAGACCAATCATGATCAGGCATAAGAAAAAGCGCACTATGGCAGCGCTGCCGTAGCCAAAAGCCAGTGCCTTGGTACTCTCCCAGGCTTTTTTCTTATCCTTCTCCAGGCGATTGTATTCAATCAAAAAGAGCGTTCCTAGTGAAACAGCCAACCCACCCAAAGGTGTCAGTAGGATCCCACCAATAATCATGACTGCCATCGTCACGAGAATCTCCCACCAAGGCACCCCCATCTTACGAGTTCCTGATGCACCCAGTATGTTATCGAGGAGAGAACCAACGATCATGATCAGCGTATTGAAAACAAAGATCGCAATCGTCAGTCCAAATTGCCAGCCTGCGTGACTTTTATTGAACCCAACAAAGATCACCCAGATCAGTTGTCCAATCCAGGCAACGGTCAGTCCTGGAAAAAACACCAACAGCAGACCGACCAAACCAACCAGGTTCAGAGCACCACTGATCGCCAGGATCAGGTAGGACAGCCACATAGGGTTTGTTGTCATTTCCGAATCACCTCAATCCCTCCCATAAGCGGTTTCAGCACTTCGGGTACCACGATACTTCCATCCGCCTGCTGGTAGTTTTCCATCACGGCAATAAGCGTCCGAGGTAAGCCCAAACCAGAGCCATTCAGGGTGTTCACAAACTGCAGCGCCGACCCATCTACCGGGCGATACTTGATGTTTGCTCTGCGAGCCTGGAATTGACCAATATTGGAAATCGAAGACACCTCCAGCCATTCCTGGCAGCCTGGCGCCCAGACTTCGACATCGTAAGTTTTATGTGAACCAAAGCTCAGATCGCCGGTGGACTGCAGCAGTACGCGGTAGGTCAAACCAAGCCCTTCACAAGTGGCACAGGCATCCGCGACCATATTTTCCAATTCCTGTTCGGCATCTTCGGGCAGGCAATATTTATACATTTCAACCTTGTCAAACTGATGCCCACGTTTCATTCCGCGCACATCCCGACCTGCGCTCATTTTTTCGCGGCGGAAACAGGCAGTATAGGCTGTCATATTAAGAGGAAGTTGTGCTTCATCTAATACCTCGCCCATTAAAATACCAGTGAGCGGGACTTCAGCAGTAGGTACCCACCAATAATTTTCTTCATGGTCGTGATAGAGGTTGTCGGCGAATTTGGGTAGTTGCCCGGAAGCAAACATAACCTCTTCACGTACCATCCAGGGTGGGTAAAACTCTTTGTAACCCTGTCTGATATGCAGATCTAACATCCAGAAGATGATGGCGCGCTGCAGGCGTGCTCCGGGTCCTTCCAGCACATAAAAGCGGGTACCGGATAATTTCACACCAGCTTCAAAATCGACAATTCCCAACTCAGGTCCCAAATCCCAGTGTGCTTTCGGCTCAAAATCGAAGACCCGTTTTTCGCCCACAGTACGAATGACCACGTTGTCTTTATCGTCAAAACCAACAGGTACATCCGGGTCAGGAATATTGGGAATTGTAGCTATCTGGTAGTACAAAATTGATTCTACGCCTTTGAGTTGTTCATCCAGTGCATTGATATCCTCGCCCAAAGTACGCATCGAAGTAATTTTGGCTTCCCGTTCTTCTTTGTCTTTCATCCGTCCGATCTCCTTGGAGACCGCGTTGCGTTCAGCTTTTTTACTTTCCACATCCAAAATTAAAGCCCGCCGTTTTTCATCGAGCGCAACAATTTCGTCGATGACATCTGTTTCCATTTGTCGTTTACGCAAAGCTTCTTTCACCATTTCGGTTTGTTCGCGAATCAATTTGATATCTAACATGCTAACCTCTGAATGACCAGTTTATTTGCTTTATTGTACCCTCAAGAAATAAATGCGATCGGATTTTTTGGGAATGATAACTAATATTGAAACGCAACAAGCAGGAGGGAATATCCTGTATTTTCGACTTTCGTTCTGATTGTTATTCCGAGCATTTATTGCTAAGAATCTATAAGCTCAGCAAACAGGCCGCCTGACAGAACAAAGCCCCTACGTTTTACTCACGAGGTCAAAATAACGTAGGGACTGGTCTGCGTTATAGAAGTAGAGCAAGCGGTACTTGCCATTCCGCTTTTTAAACAATTCTACAAGGGGATAGTCTGGAACCTCCCCTTGCTTAGATTCAATTACTGACCGTCAACCATTTTGTTTTTGATCGCTACCAGGTTCTGGTGGATCTCAAAGATAACGATGAGCAATTCGGAATAGACTCTCGCCATCAATATACCCAACACAACAATTATTGGTCCACCGATTATTCCGCCAAGTGCCGGAGCAACGCTTCCTTGTTGAATGGCAGAGATTATTCCGCCGAAGAGCATTACGAGGCCGCCGATTACTGACGCCACAATACCAATATAGAACAAAATTTTGATGATTATTGGGGTAATCATCTTGTCAAAGTTAAGTAGGGACCGGAAATTCATGTTATCCTCCAGGATTTCTTGTGATAGGACAATTGTACAACAAGATAGTGATTTATTTTTAGCAATTGTACGAAACTAATAAAGACCGGGTATCCTGCCCTGTTGAAAAAATCCCGGATAGTTACGTAAATCAAAAAACAATTTCATTAAGTTGGAGTGATAGGGTAAAAATTCACCACTTTCAATCATAGCAAGAATCGTTTCCTGGTCTGCCCACCTCACCTCCGAAACCTCATCGATCTGCAAACACAGTTTGTCAAGATCGGGGTTAAGGTTTATCAGGTAGACATCATCGAATCCATACTCGAAATTGATTGTCAGGGAGGGGCGGACTGCGCTGAAATCGATTATGATGCCCAATTCTTCCGCAAGTTCACGTTGGGCAGCCTGCCAGCTGGCATCGCCTTTTTGTGCTGCTCCACCGACACTGACATCCCACATTCCTGCCCAAAAGCCCTTTTGCTGGCTGCGCTTTTGAATCAACATTTGACCGTATTGGTTAAAGATACAAATGTGTACAACCAGGTGGTAACGCCCTGTTGGTGGTCGTTGTCCCCTCAGCATAATCTCTCCGGTTAGGATACGATCGCGATCATATAGGTCGAAAATTTCCATATTACAAACCATTTTATCACCGCGGGCGGTTTTTGAATCTCCCCGCACGTGTCGCAGCGGCATATCAAACGATTTTCGAATACACACCACTCTTCGATATTTTCCATTTGATATAATTGCCGGCATGTCCAACAGCCAAAAAATCGTCATCATCGCAGATACACACGTCGGCGACCGCACTAAGGTGCTTGAACCCGCTCTTTTCAGTGCTGTCCAAAAGGAGCAGCCTGATCAGATATTCCATGCTGGTGATGTCTGCACACCCGAAGTTATCAAACAGCTTGAAACCATTGCCCCTACCCTTGCTGTTCAGGGCAACCGCGATTGGTTTCTTGGTTACAAACTACCCAAAGACTTCCAACTTGAAGTGAATGGATTGAAAATTACGCTCGCCCACGGACATTTCAGCATCTGGCATTGGTTCTGGAATTATGTGCGTCTCTTCCTGACCAAGGAAGCTCTCAGCAATCGCTATTTTCAACAAGAATTAGCCAAACAATATCCGGAATCTGACATTATTGTTTATGGTCATTTGCACCATTCTTCAAACGAGATGATGGATGGCAAACGTTTTCTCAACCCCGGCGTCGGTTACCCGGAATGGCGTAACAACTTCCGACCAGGTTACATCGTTTTAACCATCAATTCGGATGGTTCGTACAACACTTTTTTGAAATTCACCAACCCGCCAACTGAGACGACTGTATAATCGGGCTATGAGCATTTTGCCAACCATCCAATCATCACAAAACCCGAAAGTTCAACTGGTTCGTGCCCTGATGAATCAGGGCAAAGCCCGTCTAAAGCAGCAGGCATTTGTTGCTGAAGGAGTTCGCCTGGTGGAAGATGGTCTG
This sequence comes from uncultured Anaerolineaceae bacterium, assembly GCA_964507335.1. Lineage (GTDB taxonomy): Bacteria > Chloroflexota > Anaerolineae > Anaerolineales > Anaerolineaceae > Mesolinea. The sequence goes on from CAZDPK010000039.1 coordinate 12,576, forward strand.
CGTTCTGAGGCACCGCTCAAATTTATACTCCACAAACAGATACTTTCCACTCGTTCTGCCAGCCTGCTTCAGGAGCTGAACGAAAACGGGATAGAAGTCAACCAGGTTGATGACCAGTTGTTTGATTCGCTCAGCGGAACCGAACACTCGCAAGGAGTGCTGGGAGTGTTCGGGATGAAGCCGTTTGCCTTACCGGCTCAGGCAGACTTTTTGGTCGTACCCGATCAATTGCGTGACCCCGGTAACCTCGGTACCATTCTGCGCTCAGCCGAGGCAGCTGGTGCCCAAGCCGTTTTGCTGCCACCCGGTAACACGGATGCCTTTGCACCAAAAGTTGTTCGCTCTAGCATGGGAGCGCATTTTCGCCTGCCCATCCAACACCTTACCTGGGAGGTAATTAAGATTTACCTCGACGGGCTAAAGATTTTTCATGCAGATATGCAAGGTGAGCAAATTTACTGGCAAGCAGACTTCAGACAACCGCTGGCGCTGCTAATTGGCGGCGAAGCTGAAGGTATTAGCCCTGAAGGTGCCCAACTGGCGAGCTCCAGCGTGCGCATCCCGATGGCAGGGGAAACCGAATCATTGAATGCTGCTGTTAGCGCCAGCGTACTGATGTTTGAGGTCGCCCGCCAGCGTGCCAGGAGTAAGCCATGAAAATTCGTTCCATTACCGTCTTTTGTCAACCCGGATTCCCAGTGAACCGTTTGTTGCTCCAGCAAGTTGGCATTTTTGCCAACCATGCCCGCAAACTCTATCAGGATAACGGTTTCGAGGTCCAATCCCTGCGCCTGGCAACCCCGCCTTTCGAACAGTTCATTGCCCCAATCGACCTTCCAGTGGCTGCGCAAAGTTATGCCATCGAAGCGCACGCCGACGGTTTTGAATATATCTCTCTTGGTCCAATTTCAGTTGATTCAAAAGCTTGGGAGGTGATCCCGCAGGCTCTCGCAAAAAGCGATCGCATCTTTTTGAGTGGTAATCTCACCACCCCGGACGGTGCCGTCAGTCTGCCGGCCGCCAGAGCCTGTGCCAAGACGATTGTGCGTCTTTCCACCCTGGAGAATGATGGTTTCGCCAATTTGCGCTTCTGTGCGCTGGCGAATGTGCCCCCAGCTACACCCTTCTTTCCTGCTGCCTATGCGCAGCCAGGACGACCTTCTTTCGCCTTAGCCCTGGAATCTGCCGATCTGGCTCTGCAGGCTTTTAGTCAAGCCGGTACCTTTCAGGAAGCAACTTCAAATCTTGTTGCTGCTGTCGAAAAAAACGCCAGACAGTTGGAGGAAATTGGCAACCGCCTCAGTCAGATGTACAACTACGAGTTCAAGGGGCTCGATTTCACCCTGGCACCTTTCCCGGATGACGCAATTTCAATCGGTCGGGCTTTGGAAAGCCTTGGAATAAACGCTTTTGGCAAGCCAGGCAGTCTGCTCGCTTCCGCTTTTCTGACCAGCGCGCTGGACCAGGCTCAGTTCAAGCGCACCGGCTTTAATGGCTTGATGCTGCCTGTTTTGGAAGATAGCGGTCTGGCTCAGAGCGTTTCTGATGGGAATTTGAGCCTGAGAGATCTGCTTTTGTTCTCATCGGTGTGCGGAGCAGGGCTGGACGTGATTCCGCTTCCAGGTGACACCACTGCTGATGAACTAACTCCCATCCTGTTGGATCTGGCGGCCCTCTCCTTGCGACTCAACAAAGCGCTCACAGCCCGCCTCATGCCAATACCAGGCAAGAAGGCTGGTGATATGACCGATTTTGACTTTCTCTTCTTCGCCAACAGCCGCATTTTACCAGTGAACTCGAAACCCTTACACGGTAAGTTCGCAGGAAATGAAGAGATTAAGATAACGAAGAGAAGATCGTAATAACCACATCTACTCCGTGCAATCCCAAAACCTATACCAGTTATAGGTCAGTCAAAGTCGCAGATCAAAGTTAACTCCAGAGCTTAGAAAAAGAATCTTATCTGGATAAAAAATCCTGACTGGAAAGACCTTCCCAAAGATAGGCATTAAGGCTCTCCAAAGATCAAAGGCAGACTTCCACGACCCCTTTTCGTAATTCAAGGTTCTTGTATTTCCAGCATCGGGGTCCCGCAGTAAGCGTAAGTAGAGGTTTCTTGTGATAGTTATTTTTGTTTGGCTCGAAATGACTGTAAATTGAGGTTTGTGGCGAAGGATTGATCCAACAGGTTCTAATTCGAAATTTCCCGGACCTGTTTGTAATTCACGAGCAGCAGGTTGCCGTCACATTCACCACTGATGCTGAGGTTCACTTTTGCTGAGAGCGGGTTACCCTGAGCGTCAAAAAGTTGAATGTAAAGCGTATCGGATTTGATTTGTTTGTTATCAATCACAAAACCGTAACCGCTTTGCCCATAGATTTCCACTTCGCCTGATTCGCTTGAAAGCTCCACCATGCCACCGCCATAACTTCCGGTTAGTTTCACAATTAAACCTTTTAGCGGAGATTCGCGCAAATCCCACACCTCACCGCCGATAAACAGATAGTCTTCGCATGCGTAGCGATCGTAAAGCAACGTGTGAGGGAATGCTTCGGGTGTTCCCCGGATAACAAAGGCAGCTGACCAGGGAGTGGAGGTCGGTGTTGCTGGGACGGTTTGTGTTGGCACAGGCGTATTACTGGGGATCAGAATCACCTGCTCTGTCGTTGCAGTTGCAGTTCCGGGTCCGACCTGTGTCTTCAAGTAATCAGGCGTGGTATTCTCCTGAGTTGCTTCCACAGGAATTGTGATTTGCGCTTCAAATGGAGATGGGATTACCCCTGTCAACATCATAACCACTGCCGCAATTACCGCAAAAAGGAAAAAGACCGCACCAACACCGCTGCAACCCGTTTTTTTTGGTTCCGGATCAGTCCGACGCACCGCCATTGGGCGTGTAGAGTAGGGTTGTTGGCTTGAGGTGCGGCGATCCTGGCTCATGGGATGTTAATCACAATCTGGGCAGCCGAACGAGCCTGAACAAGCCAATCGATCAGGGCTTGGTTCTGAAGAGATATTCTTGCGTCCGTAGTGAGAGGGTGTTCACCCTCGTGTTCAAGTACAAGCAGAATATGATAGCCAATTTCAGACTGAATAATACCGGAATAACTACCTGGCTCCAGTGAGAAAGCCGCTTCTTCCACTTCCGGGTAGAGCAGGTATCCTCTCGGGAACCAGCCCAACTCACCGCCTGATTCAGGACTGTAGTCCCACGCCAGGGTGGTAAAATCAGCGCCGGCGTTGAGGCTGGTAAGAGCCCGGTCTGCGCCTGCCTGGGTGCTGGCAAAAATCTGCTGAGCCCGCACTTGTTCAACAGCATCCGGAACCGTCTGTGCAATCTGATCCCGCTGCCAGGCGCCTTCCATGGAGAGTCGTAATGCCAGTCGGAATTCCGTATCATCATAGTGATTTGTTTGCATCCACTCAGTAAGTGCTCCACCAGATCCAAGCTCGCCGACCAGTTGATCTATCCGTTCCTGTAGTTGTTGGTCAGAAACTTGATAGCCATTTTGTCTGGCAGCTTGTGAAAGTAATTGCTGATCGACCAGGTAATCGAGCACGGTTTGGCTGATATCCGCTTCAATGGGTTGAACAGTCTGCTCTGTCAGGCTATCACGATAGCGCAAAACTTCATTCTGATAATAGCTCAAGGGAATGCTTTCACCATTGACGCTGATTGGAGAAGGAACTTCAGTGGCCGTTGGGAGCACTTCAGGTGCGATCGTAGATACCATCACAGTTGGCAATTCGGCTGAGGGTGTCGGCTCGGTGGCTGGCGGTTCCTGAACAGGATCACAAGCCCAAAGGAAAGTGCTAAAGACCAGCAGAAAGCTAAGGAGTAGCAGGGACAGTCTGCGTTTTTGCATGTGCCTATTATACCCACTCTTAAGGCAGACAATGTGTGGATGTTTGTCACAATGAACGGGAAGGCATCTTCTGCTTTCGCGTCCTCAGTATAGGACTGTTCTCTATTGAAGCGATACTATTTTGTATTTTTTTTAGAAAGACCTTTATGACAGGCTCGCAAATTCTTCACTTGGTTCAGCTTGACGAGCTTGCGTTTGTTTTGCGATTATTCAAAAATGGTATACTTGACAAAACAAAAGTAATCAGATTAATATCAGTTAATCTACCTTTCTATGTACAATGGATTGAGAGGAATTTATTATGGCAAAAAAAAGATCTGGGAGTCTCCTGTCTTCCTATAGAAAAAAAAGACGCAATAATCGGTCTGTTCTCCTCATACTTGCAGCCTTGCTGGTGATTGCCGGTTTGGCAGTTTTGGCATTATGGGCTACAGGTGTGATTGGTGAAGGACCTGGTCTGTTCAGTACCAAGACCCCCACTCCCACCATGACGCTAACTCCAACGCCGGTGACGCCAACAAGTACGGCAACCATCACAGCAACCCCAACCGAAACGCCTACCATCACGCCTACTGCGACGCTGAGCGGCCCCTTTGATTATATAGTCCTGGCAGATGACTTTGTCTGCGCGAATATTGCTGAAAAATTTAGCGTAGATCTCGACCTGCTGCTTTATGTCAACGGGCTCGGTCTGGGTGATCCATGTATCATACGTGAAGGCGATATCATCAAGATCCCGGCTCCCTGGCAGCAAATGCCGACCTCTACGATTGTCCCAACCGACCTGGCTGTGGGTACGATCATCGACTACTATGTTGAACCCGGCGCTACCCTGGCTTCCGTCGCTGTCTTTTATCGGTCGACGATCGCCCAGATCATTGCTGAGACCAACCGTTATCGCACTGCCAATGGAATTACTCCAGCATTGACTGAAACAACCAACCTGATGATTGGTGAGCTGCTAAAGGTTCCGGCAAATATTGCCACACCTATTCCAACTGCCACTCCCACTCGGACTGTCACACCAAGCACACCGTAATAAATTCAAACACTAAAGCCCCTCTGCTCAGAGG
>CAZDPK010000040.1:0-17442 GCA_964507335.1 uncultured Anaerolineaceae bacterium
AACAATGCCAAATTCGGGGCGGAGAAGGCTCCGACAGGAAAGCCGCTCACCACCACAACCTGATCGCCCTTACAAAGGTCGGTTGCAGCGCTGACGGCAGTTTCGACATGCGTGATCATCGTCTCAAGCGTATCGGCGTGAGGCACACGCATCGGAGTGACACCCCGACAGATCCCAAGCCAACGATAAGTAGTGAGTCTAGGCGTAAAGGCATAGATCGGTACAGTCGGTTTGGCTTTGCTCATCCAAAGCGCAGACATCCCCGAAAGCGTGAATACGATGATCGCTTTTACCTCCTGGTCTTCAACCATTACTTTTGTGGCACGTGCGATGGTGACCACGTCGTCGTTGTAGATACGGCTGTCAAGTGTATCGAGATGCCCCCATTCGTCAAGATGCAATTCAGCCTGGCGAATGATGGTGTCCATCATTTTAATTGCATGCACTGGGTATTTGCCCGCAGCTGACTCAGCGGAGAGCATTACCGCATCACTGCCATCAAAAATGGCATTGGCCACGTCAGCGGCTTCTGCCCGGGTGGGACGGGGATTGTTGATCATCGATTCCAACATTTGCGTTGCAGTGATCACGAATTTTCCGTTTAAGTTGGCAGTCTTGATGATCGATTTTTGAACCGCAGGAACAATTGCCGGCGACATTTCAACACCCAGATCGCCACGTGCAACCATGACGCCGTCTGTCACTTTGATGATGGATTCCAGATTCTGTATGGCTTCAGGGCGCTCAAGTTTGGCAACTATGGGGGGCAACCATTCGCGATCGGTCATTGATCGCATGGTTTCCCTGACCATCTTGATGTCTTCTGCAGTTTTTACGAACGATACAGCCACGAGATCAATGCCCAGAGACAAACCGAACTCCAAATCCGCCAAATCTTTGGGCGTCAGGATGGGAATGTCAAGGTTGGAGCCAGGCAGGTTTACGCCTTTGTGGGATTTTAGTTTGCCGCCCAGTAAAACCTTGGCGAAGATGTTTTTACCATCCATTCGGGTAACCTCAAACTCCAGCTGCCCATCATCCAGCAGGATGTGGTTGCCTGGTTTGAGCGCCTCGTGCAGTTTGGGCACATCAAATGGAATAAAGGTGACACCATCTGGAAGGTCTTCAGGATTTTCAAAAGAGCTTAGCGCTATCTCTTGGCCAGAATTTAGGGTCAGACCCTCTTTACCAAGGTCGCCGACCCTAAGCTTTGGACCCTGCAAGTCCATTAATATTGTTACAGGTTTGCCAAGTTTGTTCGAAATCAGACGTATTAAATCGACCAATGCGGCATGGCTGGCATGCTCACCATGAGAAAAATTTAAACGCGCGACATCCAAACCGGCTTCCACCATTTCGGTGAGAGTTTTCTCATCAGAGCTAGCAGGACCGAGTGTAGCTACAATCTTGGCAAACCTTGTCATCGTTCCACCTTATCTTGTCAAAACATCCGCAATCTTGGTCAGTGCCCAGTCCAGGTCGGTTTTTTCGATCACCAGGGGAGGCGCAAAACGAATCACATTGTCGTGGGTTTCTTTGGCTAAGATACCCTCTGCCTGAAGCATTTCGCAATAACGGCGGGCACCACCAGCTTCGGGGTACAACTCAACACCGATCAGCATACCTCGACCGCGTACTTCTTTAATAATCGGGGAATCGATCTTGCGCAGTTCGCCCATAAAATAAGCGCCCAGTTCGGTAGCGCGTTCAGCGAGGTGCTCCTCTTCCAAAACTTCCAGTGCGGCGATGCCAATCGCGGCTGCCATTGGGCTGCCACCAAAAGTGGAACCATGCTCGCCGGGCTTGAACAGACCAAGAATTTCTTTATCAGAAAGCACAGCCGAAACCGGGTACATACCACCGGAAAGCGCTTTCCCAATGACAGTCACGTCAGGACGAACGTCTTCATATTGGCTGGCAAACCACTTGCCAGTACGGCACAAACCTGTTTGGATTTCATCGGCAATGAACAGCACATTGTTTTCTTTGCAGATTTCAGCAACTTTAGTCAGATAACCATCAGGAGGAATAACAACACCGTTCTCGCCCTGAATAGGCTCCAGCATGACGGCAGCAGTATTTGGGGTGATGGCGGCTTTGATTGCCTCTGCATCACCATAAGGAACAACCTTAAAACCAGGTGTAAAGGGACCAAACATTTCCTTGTAGAATTCCTCGGTTGAAAAGGATACGATCGTGGTTGTGCGACCATGGAAGTTGCCTTCTGCAACGATGATTTCAGCCTGGTACTTGGGAATACCCTTAACAACATAAGCCCATTTGCGGGCAATTTTGATAGCAGATTCTACGGCTTCGGCACCGCTGTTCATCGGCAAGACCATCTCATAGCCAGTCAGATCAGCCAGTTTCTTGTAGAATAGACCCAGTTTGTCATTGCGGAAAGCGCGGGAGGTAAGACCAATTTTTTGAGCCTGGTCGATGCTTGCCTGGACAATGCGGGGGTGGCAGTGACCCTGGTTGACGGCTGAGTAGGCACTCAGACAATCCAGATAGCGTTTACCATCCACGTCGGTGACCCAGGCACCCTTGCCTTCAGAAAGGACAACGTTGAGGGGCTTATAGTTATTGGCTCCGTACTGAGACTCGATTTCGATGTAATCCTGTGTATTCATTAATTAATTGCCTCCTAATAGGGTGTAAAGAACTGCTTTTTGTGCGTGTAAGCGGTTGTGTGCTTCAGGGAAGAGCCGTGAATGTGGACCGTCGGCAACTTCGTCGGTGATTTCTTGCCCACGGTGAGCAGGCAGGCAATGCAGTACGATTGCATCCGGGTCAGCTTCCGCAACCAGAACCTCATTGATTTGGTAGGGTGGGAAGACTTTTTCACGTTTAGCGGATTCTTCTTCCTGACCCATGCTGGTCCAGGTGTCCGTGTAAATCACTTTGGCATTTTTGACAGCTTCGTGGGGATCGCGCAGGAATGACAATTTGCTCCCGCTGGCTTCAGCATAGGGTCTGATCGTTTCGATGGCTGATGCGGGCATGTCATAGTTTTCTGGATTGGCAATCGTGAAGTTCGCACCTAATTTGGCAGCGATTTGCATCAATGAAACTGCTACATTGTTGCCATCACCGACATAGGTGATGTTGATGCCTTTTATCTGACCGAACTCTTCATAGACAGTCAGGATATCAGCAAGTGCCTGGCAAGGATGGCTGTAATCACTGAGACCATTGATGACAGGGATGGTTGTCCAACGAGCAAGTTCCAACACGTGTTCGTGTTCAAAGACGCGAGCCATAATCCCGTGAACCATGCCATCCAAAACACGGGCAACATCGGCGATCGATTCGCGCTTTCCAAGCCCAATTTCGTTTGGTGACAAGTAGAGTGCGTCGCCTCCAAGATGGCGCATACCCATGTCAAAACTGACACGCGTGCGCAACGAAGGCTTTTGGAAAATCAAAGCAAGGACTTTGCCCTTGAGTACAGGTTGATTACCGCCTGCCTTGTACTCTTTTTTGAGTTGAATAGCGAGGTCAAGTAATTCTTGCAGTTCCTCAGGGGTGTAATCGATGATGTCCAGAAAATCTTTGTGCATAGTAGAATCTTTCTCCTTTTTTATCGGCTTAAGACATAACATCATAGCTCAAATCTGGAAGCTCTGAGCGATGAAGTATTTCAAGGGATTGTACCAGAGAGTTGCCAATAACTGGGAAAATGGATGTGGTTCTAACGTTGTAGAGGTTCTTAGTTTCGATAAACCGTTCAATCTCAGGTTAAGAGAAGATAAATACCTCACCTGCCAATCGTTTATAGTTGAACGATTATTCCAGGTTGTATTGAATGCCACCCTGGAGTGGATTGCCGATATTTTTGAGAATCTGGTCCTGGAATTTGGTCATTTCTTCCCATTGCTCTTTCTGGTCATGGTCGAAACCAGCCAGGTGGAGCAAGCCATGCACAAAGAGCAGTTCAATTTCCGAATGAACAGCGTGGCCACCAACCATTGCTTGCTGACGAGCTTTCTCAAACGAAATTACTATGTCCCCAAGGTATTCTTCTCCCGTTTCAGGGTCGGTGTAAGCATTTTCAAATGATAATACATCGGTAGGAGAATTCTCTCCACGCCAGGCGTGATTAAACTGTCGTATCAAACGGTTGTTTGTCACCCGCAGCGTCAACGAAGATTTTTTTGCCAGTCCCAACACTTTTATGCCTTCACGGAAGGCTGTCCCTAGCCGATTTTGATCGATTTCCTTAGCATAAGAATTCGGTAGAATCAGGTTTAACATGGGTTTGACCTCTTAAAGGGTTTAGGATGATTGTCTTGCTTCAGCGGGAGAGCTTTTCTGGGCTTTTTTGGGCATCTCTGGATATTTAATACGCGGGTGGTAGGACTGTTTTAGAGTATTGAAGAATGACTTCTTGATCGTCTGAAGATCTCTGAGTGTCAGGTCAGTGTTGTCCAGCTGACCATTAATCTGAACAGATTCAAAAACACTGTCAATCACCCCCATGATTTCCTCATCACTCCTGGGTGTGTTTGCCCGCGCGCGCGCCTCAGTGCCGTCAGCTAACATAAGCAGAGCAGTTTCCTTGGAGCGAGGAGAAGGTCCAGGATATTTGAAATCGCTGACGTCTACGTCTTCTGGGTCAATCGCAAGTTCGAGAGCGTGATTGTACTGGTATCGTGTGATATTGGAACCATGGTGTTCACGCATGAAATCGATGATGCGAGAGGGCAGACGATATTTCTTTGCCAACGCAACGCCATCGGTAACATGGCGAATAATGGTCGCGGCTGCAATGTTAGGGTCGACGCTATCGTGAGAATCAATTTTGTCACGGATCTGGTTTTCGATAAAGAAGTTTGGGTTTTCAGCTTTTCCAGCATCATGATAGAGCGAACCAACCCGAACAAGCAGCCGGTCTGCTCCAATTGCGTCTGCGGCTTGTTCTGCCAGATTGGAAACTTGCAGTGAATGTTGGTAAGTTCCTGGAGCATTTGTAAGAATATGTTGTAGCAGCGGATGATCCGGGCGGGAGATATCCATCAACTGCAATGCAGTAGGCACGTCCAGAACAAAAGCGAAGATGTTTTGAAGCAACAACGCAAAAGTGCTGGAAGCAACACCATTGAACAATCCAGCGCCTATCAAAGAGGCAATTCCAACCCAATCCGTATCCCCATCTCCCAAACGAAATGCGACAATCACCACAGAAGACATCAGACTGATCACCATACTTGCCAGCAGGAACGAGCTAACCCGGCGAGCCTTGCCAAGCACGAGCATACCGGCAATCGTGGGAAGCATGTAATATAGCGCTAATTCAGTGCTTCGTATGTGACCGTAAACCGTAAGCGCTACCAACAAAAGCGTGTAGAAGCTTGCGAATTGAAGATTAAACACGATTGCGAGGGTCATACCAAAAGCTGCTATTGGGAATAAATAGGGCAAGATCGTGCGGTCCATGACAAGAAATTTTGCTAAACCAAGGAAAAGGAGGAAAAAGGAAGCAACCAATAGTATTGAGTTTAGCTGGTTGTAGGACTCTTTTTTGGTTTTTTGGTAATAAATCAGTGCAAGAACAGCAATAACTGCGATAATGGCACCGCTGCTGAGCAAGAGAGCAGCCCTGTCGGTGGGTTCTCCCAAGCCAAAAGCGGTCAGGGCTTCAAGGTCACCCTGTGAAACGATTTCACCTCGCCTTACAAGGACTTCCCCTGCCATAATTTGGCGCGTGATGGGTTCAATAGATGAACGTGCTTGATCGCGTGCAACCTGGGTTTGCTCTTCGCTAAAGAGGCTGGTGGGAACGATGAACGGTGAAACGAGAGAGATGATCAATTTCGTCTGATCACTTGGAAATGAAAAATCGATCGATGCCGGCAGGTTGCTTTTAACTGTACCCAGCTGGCTGTTGCGGATACTTTCTCTTAGGACAACTTCAAGCACACGGCTGGCTTCGACGACAATCGCTTCCCAATCTTGTTCGTTCAATTCCAGCAATTCAATAAATTCCGCATCTGTGTAGCGCAGTTCTGCAAGTGATTTCAAGTCCTGCACTTTTTGGATCTGGGTGGAATAGTTGTCATTTCTAACAGTTGAGATGAAATATAACGTGTTTCCCAATTTCTCCAATTGGGCACGCGCAATATCAGGATCAGGTGGCAAGTAAACCGATAGTACTGCAGCTGCTGCGCTTTCACGGGCTGCATCGGTGAGGACACGTGATTCAAAAGTGATCGAATAGGGCGCCAGAATTTCCTGCGAAGACACTTCTCCGACAGCCACCATTTGCGTTTGCGAGTTCAGTAAATCGGGTAAAACCAAGGCGCCAAAGGCAAGCGCACATGTCAAGATCAGTATGATCATTTTGAGCGCGCCATTTGACTTGCGCCGTTTTTCCTTCATCAAAACCTGGTTCGCCATGGCTTAAGCTTTGGTCAGCTCCTCTTTCACGATCCGGCTGGCTTCTGAGTTGGTTGCCATCCCCTGCAATTTGGGAAGCAAGACTTTCATCACCGAACCCATATCTTTTGCAGATGCAGCATTAACTTCTTTAATAGTCTCTCGGACCAGTTCAACCAATTCTTGTGGGCTTAACTGCGCAGGCAGGTAAGTCTTCAGGATCGCGATTTCAGCATTGGCTGCATCAATCAGGTCCTGACGGTTTGCCTTTTCTGCATCCGCAAGGGATTCGTTGCGTGTCTTTATTTCTTTTTGAACAACTCCCAAAAACTCATCTTCAGTCAAGGGTTGCCCTTTACTTACCTCTGCCAGTTCTATGGTAGATTTCAGCAGTCTGACTACCCATTTTTGGGTGTCATTCCTGGCTTTCATTGCGCTTGCAAGATCATTTTGTAGTCTAATGTGAAAATCCATATTTTTATTATACCTTTTGATTCTTAGTTAGCTTTTATGGGGATACAGTGATCAAATCTTTGAGCTCACTAAAAAGTGTCTCACCGATTCCTTCGACCTTCATAAGGTCTTCAATATTCATAAAGAAACCATTTTCAGTGCGATACGCAATGATCGCCTTTGCCCGCACGCTTCCAATTCCAGGCAGAGTATCCAATTCTTCCTGGCTAGCAGTATTAATGTTGACCAGGTTGTCAAGAGACAATTCCAGGTTGCGCTGATCACTATCAACATCAACCTGGGCTTCCTCTTTGGAAGGAATGTAAACTCTCTGCCCATCATCCAACGTAGCTGCCAAGTTGAGCAAATCTTGCTGGGAGAACTCAGTTGGTCCTTGAGCAGCGTTAATGGCATCTTGCACGTTCGCTCCTTCCGGCAAAGAGTAAACGCCGGGTAACTTGACTTCCCCGACGACGTGCACTTGGATCATGCTGACGGTTGGGCTTGGTTCAGGGGTCAGATTGGGCGTTACGGTGACCAGTGTGAAGCTCTGCGTCTTCTGCGGTAAGCTCACAAGCCTGAATAAGCCGCTAAGCAAAAATCCGAGCAGGATGCCACCAAGCAACCACTTCCAGTTTTTCATGCCTCTGAAGGGTTGTTTTCAGCCTCAAGCATCAGTGTGAAGGCTTTGATTGAAACCTCCAGCATGTCAGATGAGGGCTCACGGGTAGTCAGCTTTTGCAGCCACAAATTTGGCTTGATCAGCCAGCGAACAACCGCAGATTTATCCATCCAGTTTGCTGCAAAACGGATGTATTCATAAGCTATTCCAGATAGAAGCGGCAGCATCAAAATCCGGGAGATCAAACGCCAGTGGATCGGTAACGGTCCAAGCAGCGTGAAGATCAGCACTGACATCAAGACCAGCGTCAGGATAAAGGAAGTGCCGCAGCGAGGGTGGACCAGGGTTTGCTTTGCGACCGCCTCAGGGGTCATTTCAGATCCCGATTCGAAGGCGTTGATGGTCTTATGCTCGGCGCCATGATAGGCGAAAACTCTCTGTATTTCCGGTACCCGTCCCATGATCACAAGATAGGATACCAAAATGATCAACCGCAATAAACCTTCCAGCAGGTTGCTCAACCAGGAGGTTAGGTTGAAAAATTTTTCAGCTAAACCTGCCAGAAAGGCTGGCAGTACAAAAAACAAGCCTACGCCCAGCACCAGAGAAAGCAGAACAGTTGCAACCAATGCAGGACCTTCCAGTTGTTCTTCCTCTCCGGAGGCTAAGTTGGCAGATTTTGTTAAAAGACGTGTGCCCAGGTTGAGCGAATCCCACAGACCGATGATCCCGCGGATGAAAGGGGTTTTCATCCATTTAGAGCGATACAGGTTGGGGAGTTCCTCTTCGTAGGTCACAATTTCACCTGACGGGGTACGAACTGCCATGGCAACATTTTTTCGCCCACGCATCAAAACGCCTTCCATAACAGCTTGCCCTCCGTAAGATGGCAGACGTAACACTTTGTCAGTTGGCATCGTTGTTACTCACCGAAACTTAGATAGAAGCGGATCAAGGTTTCAATGCCCTTCAGCCAGGTGGGCATGTGCATGCGTTCGTTGGGCGCATGGATGCCATCATCCGGTAAACCGAAGCCTGTCAGAAGTGATTTGACACCAAGTTCACGCTGCATCACGGTCGCGACCGGTATGCTGCCACCTTCACGCTTGTAGGTGACCGGAGCTTGCCATACAGCACTCATAGCCTCCACAAGATTCTGAGCACCTGGGGCATCATCTGCCAGGTATGCTGGTCCGGCACTGTGCAGGAAGACCTTGGTGCGGACGTTATCAGGGGCAATAGAGAGAATATATTCTTTAGCAAGATTAAAAATTTCCATCGGATCCTGGTTAGGAACCAGTCGGCAGGAGATTTTGGCTTTAGCATAAGCCGGAATGATAGTCTTAGCGCCTTCACCAATGAACCCGGAGTAAAAACCGTTTACGTCCAAAGTTGGACGAACACCCTGACGTTCCAGAGGAGTGTAACCGGTTTCTCCATAGACTGCGGGTGCTCCGGTCATTTCCATGATGCTCTCCTCGCTCAATTTGTTGGTTGAAATACGCAGTTTGTCTTCTTCAGAGAGTGCAGGAATACGGTCATAAAAACCTGGGATAGTCACAGATCCATCACCATTGTGAAGTTTCGCAATAATTTGCGAAAGAACAATGGCAGGATTGGCGACGTTTCCGCCCCACAAACCGGAATGAAGATCTGCCTTGGGGCCATCCACACGGACTTCGAAATAGGTCATCCCTCTCAGACCGTATACCAGGGTAGGTTGGTCTCTTCCGACCATACCGGCATCAGGGTTAAGGATCATGTCACAACTTAACAAGTCAGTGTTGTTTTCAATAAAGGAATCCAGCGAGGGAGAGCCAATTTCTTCCTCACCTTCGAGCAGATATTTAATGTTGATGGGCAGGTGTGCAGTTTTCAGGACGCTTTCGAGTGCCAGGATGCTCGCCATGACCTGCCCCTTCATGTCCGACGCGCCACGCGCAAAAACATACTCATCTCGGATTTCCGGCTGGAAGGGATCGCTTTTCCATTCATTCAACGGATCGACCGGTTGTACGTCATAATGACCGTAGACCAGGAGCGTCTTTGCAGCCGGGTCAGCTGATTTCTTCTCGGCGAACAAAATCGGGTGCATATCGGTTGGAAAAATTTCTACTCGTTCAAACCCTAATTTTTCCAGGTAAGTAGAAAGGAATTCAGCAGCTTTCAACATGTCATCCCGGTGATCCGGATCGGTTGAGACCGAGGGGATACGGACCAGATCGAAATAAGATTCTGTAAATTGTTTTTGATTGTCGTGAAAGTACTTAATTGCTTGTTCGATAGTGCTCATAGGTGTCCTTTGTCTGTTAATGTTTCAGTAGATTATATGCGATTTAGTCTCTTTTTATGATAGGATTGTCAATGGATGATCTCTACGCAAAAATATAGGGAGGGCAAGAAAGATTGCACGACGCGAAAAGTGCGATTCTATTTGTTCGGTAATAAGCCTATATAAAACTCAATAGTTATTTCCGCAAGATCGTCCCACAATAATTCGCTGCTCAAAGCAATTTAGCGGCAGAAAATTACATATTGCTAATGAAGGTAACGTAAAAATGGAATTTGTTGAACACCGGCAGGTCATGATTTTAGGTGGTGGTCCAGCAGGATTTACCGCTGCGCTCTATACTGCCCGGGCAGATCTGAAACCCTTGCTTGTCACTGGGCTGACGCTTTATGGACAGGCTTCGCAGACCCACTGTATCGAAAATTATCCCGGTTTCCCCGAAGGAGTTGGCGGAAGTGATTTTGGTCAGCGCCTTGATGAACAAGCAAAACGCTTTGGTGCGGAAATTATCTATGACACAGTGCAATGCGTAAACCTTCAACAACGACCTTTTGAGGTTTGCCTTTCATCAACCTCGTACACTGCTGATAGCATAATCATATCTATGGGAGCAGATGCACGTAAGCTGGGTGTGCCTGGCGAAAGAGAGTTTACTGGAAGAGGCGTTTCTTATTGCGCGACGTGCGATGGTGCCTTTTATAAAGAAAAAGACATCCATATGGTAGGTGGAGGGGATTCTGCACTAGAAGAAGCCTTGTTTTTGACCCGCTTTGCGCGTAGTATAACAATTATCCATCGTCGTGATCAACTCAGGGCAGGGGCAATTCTTGAGAAACGGGCACGCAATAATCCGAAAGTTCACTTCATTTGGGATACCATGATCAAAGAAATCCTTGGTGAGAACTCGGTCAGTCATCTTTTGGTTGAAAACGTAAAAACCGGTCAGCAAGCCACACTGCCCTCAGATGGGGTCTTCATTTCGATTGGTCACAATCCTAATACGGCAGTTTTGGAAGGTCAAGTAAAGCTGACAGAGCATGGAACGATCGAGATCGATAATCACATGGAAACCAGTGTGAAGGGTGTATTTGCAGCTGGCGAGATTGCCGATCCATTTTTCAGGCAGGTGGTAACGTCAGCCGGGATGGGTGCGGCAGCTGCAATCTCAGCCACAAATTATCTAGCTATGTTGTAATTATCAAGTGACCGATCGTACTGGCGTCCTCGCCTTAATCGTTGCTTGACTTTAGGACTCAAACAAAACAGCGGGTTTACGCCCGCTGTTTTGTTATCAATAACTGTCTTACGGTGTTGCTGTGGGGGCGATGCCGCTTCCCACCCAACTGAACACCCGAAATGCGCTAACTGCTCCGGCTTCTTCATAGATCGGATTATTAGGGTCCGAATTGATTTGCCGTGCTACAGAAACGCTCCACTGGATAATGTGTGGGGTTGTGTCAATTGGTCTGAAACTGGCTGGAAGAATGTATTTGGTGTCGCTTACGTAGTCAACCAAAATCTTTTCTTCGGCTGAAGTCAGGTCCTGCACAACGACCCGGTAAACTTCACCCGGGAACAGCGAAGCTACAGAAGCCCACTGTAGTGTCACCGCTTCATCGCTGGCTGCAAATGGAGCACCTGATCGAGGTAACAACGGGTTTGGAGCTGGATAAGGAGGCAGCGGTGTGGGGGTCAGGGTCGGACCTGCGGTAGGCAGACGGTCGCACAAGGGGATGATCAGCTTGTCGCCCTGCCGGACTATATCATTGGCCAAGTTGTTGTAAATCCGAATGTCAGACATGGATACGTTGTAATTTAAAGCGATTGAACTGAGGGTCATGTTGGCTTCAACGATGATTGTATCTACGTTGGTGCACATTTCCACGTCAGCAATAAAGGCTTCGGGAGTTGCTGTGGGCACCGGGGAAGGCGTGAGCGTGGGTTGAGGAACCTGCAAAACGATCCCTGGGCTAATCAGACAGCTGGTATTAAGATTGTTCGCCAGGATAATACTCTGAACGGAGGTGTTGAACTGCAACGCGATGTCCAGGCAGGTTTCGTTATCTTTGACTGTGTATTCAACCGGCGGCAGAGGTGTCCAGGTCGGCAGAGGTGTTTGGGTTGGGGTATTGCTTGGTGTGTTCGTCAAGGTTGGCGTGACTGTCATGGTTGTGTCAGGGTTGACTGCACCTTCAGCATCAGATTTTCCACCCGTCATGATAAAGAAAATCAGCAAAGCAATCAGCACCAATATGACAACGATAATGGCGATTAACGCGATCAGATTGATCTTGACTTCAGGAATGCGCTTGGAATCGATTTGTTCAATGATTTTCTTGGGCTTGGGCGAAGAAGGCTCGCTTGACGCGGAAAGATCGGTGCCACAAACGAGACACCTGCGGGCATTCTCTGAAAGTTTGGTGCCGCACACAGGGCAATTTCGGCTTTTACTAGCCGGAGTATTTGATTGATTATTTTTCATTTTTACTCATTACTAAAAATTTCTGCTGCGCTTCTGTATTGGTAAAATTACCTGATGACAGCAGTTTATATCCATTTTCCATTTTGTGTTCAAAGATGTCAATATTGTGATTTTATCACGTATGCAGGCATGAGTCATCTTATCCCGGCTTACCTGCATTTGTTGAAGAAAGAAATGCAACTGGTTTTTCCTGGAGCCGACAGAGCTGATTCGGTCTATTTTGGCGGCGGCACACCTTCACTGCTCCTGCCAGAACAAGTTGCTGAATTAATCCAAACGATTGATAGGCTAATTGGGGTCGACCCCACAACTGAAATCACACTGGAAGCAAACCCTGGCACAATTTCCCTGGAGAACTTAAGAGAATTACGCAAAAGTGGTGTCAACAGGCTCAGTCTCGGCATACAGTCTTTTCTGGAGCAAGATTTGCACCTCCTGGGTCGCATCCACTCGGAGGAACAGGCTCGCCAAAGCATTTATGATGCCCAGCAAGCGGGATTTGATAATATCAGTCTTGACTTTATCTTCGGTCTACCCGGTCAGACATTGCTAGCCTGGCAGCAGAACATGGTCGAAGCACTTTCCTATGGTATTACGCATCTATCACTTTATTCGCTGATCATCGAACCCGGAACGCCATTTGAACGTAAGGTTGAAGCGGGCGAGATTGACCTGCCAGAGGATGATTTGGTAGCTGATATGTTCGAATTGGCTATGGATTTCCTCCCAAAACATGGTTTCCAGCAATATGAAATATCAAGTTGGGCATTGGGCGAAACCTACGAGTCTCGTCACAATAAAGTTTATTGGAAAAATGTTGATTACTTTGGTTTAGGAGCAGGAGCGCATGGTAAGGTAGGCGAGCACCGGGTCCGGAATGTCTCAACAATCGCCGGCTACATCCAAAAAATGGAGGAAACTAAAGATGTTCAAGCTAGGTTCTCTCCTGCTTTGGAAGAAAGAATTTTCGTCGACCGAAAAACAGCTATGCAAGAAAGTATGCTGCTGGGTTTGCGAATGACAAGAGAAGGGGTATCGGAAACGAAATTTCGATCCCAGCACCAGGCAGACATGCGAGTCGTTTTCCAAGATGAAATCCGCAGAATCTTAGACAATGGATTAGGACAGTGGCAAACGCACGATGATGGAGAGCACTTGGTGTTGACTCATCGGGGGATCATGCTTGGAAACCAGGCATTCCAGGAATTTGTCTGATTATTTGTGAACGTTAATGATCGTGCCCCAGCCGTGTTTGTACCAATCCTGCGGTTCTGCGATCGGGGTTGTCCAGCGGTAGATCCACTTGGCATTCTCGGGTGAGAGGTTGATGCAGCCTGCGCTCATGGGTGTGCCGTAATTGGTGTGCCAGAAAGTGCCGTGCGTGGCTAGACCTATACCCATCTCAAAGAAGCAGGTCCAGGGCACCCCCATCCAGATTCTTTCTTTGATATTGCTGGTCAGAACCGCGTTCCCCATGTGTTTGGAGGGCATCTTGGTCTTGATGGCATACTTTCCTTCACCAGTTGGAAAACCCGTGGATACTTTCGATTCGAACACCACCTGGTCGCCTTCAAAAGCCTGTAGACGCTGAAGCGGAATGGAAACATCAATCCGCTTGGCATCAAATGGCACTTCTGGACTTATGGGCGCAAATTCCTCATCTGGAATCAGACGGGCATGCTCGTAAGGAATTGCCGTCTTGGTGCGTCCCAACTCATCTTCAATGCGGTACCAGGGGCGTTTATCCGGACCTTCAATTACATCGGTAACCCAATGGGTAGAATGATAATAGTACATCCATAGCGGTTCCCACCCACCGTCATAGCTATAAAACATGGAACGTGTATAGGGGACTGTGATTTCTGCCAACTGTCCAGTGTAGCGGTTAGGTTTTGAGAGAGGTTGGTATTCGTAACGGACTTCGTAGAGCAGCCCACTAAAAACGTAGCCACCCCAACAACGGTACCAAATTGGGTTCCAGGCAGGACCGTTTGGACCGATCACTTCTTCATAGACATTGATGATTTCGTTGTACTGGCGTTGATAAAGAATGGCGCTGGATTCGTCTGGTTCTTTATAGATACTGACACCATCCTTCTCTCCAACCAGCATCAACCTGGGATGGATGATTGTTCCAGCTTCTTCATCCTGGATTTTAAAAGCTGAAGCGCCTAGCCCAAGAAGGCTGAATTTGAGAAAATCACGGCGGGTGAACTTCATAAGAACCTACTTTAGTTTCTTGAGGTCAATCTCGGCAACAGATCCGTATACCATTTTTGGCTGATAAGGGTACTTATCAATATCTTCAGCCTTGGTTGAACCCGAGAGCACCAAAATTGTTTCCATGCCAGCCGAAATGCCAGCAAGCATGTCGGTATCCATGCGATCACCGACCATGTATGTGTCTTCGGAATGCATGTCGAAGTGGTTTAAGGCAGTTCGCATCATTAACGGGTTGGGCTTACCCACGAAAAATGGGGTTTTTCCTGTAACTTTTTCGATCAGAGCAGCCATTGCACCGGTTGCGGGAACAATTCCACTCTCTGATGGTCCGCTTGGGTCCGGATTGGTGGCGATAAAGCGCGCGCCGTCACTGATCAAGCGAGTGGCTTTGGTGACCTGATCCAGATTGTAAGAATAGGTTTCGCCTAAAACAACAAAATCGGGATTCATCGAGGTCTGGATAAATCCCTGGCTGTGAATTGCCTCAGTCAAACCTACCTCGCCAATAACAAAGGCGGTGCCGTTGGGTCGCTGGTTATTCAGAAATTCTGCTGTGGCGATTGCAGAGGTGAAAATGCTTTCCTCATCAATATCGAGCCCGGTTTGTTTCAAGCGATGCGCCAAATCTCGGGTGGTGTACTTGGAGTTGTTGGTCAGGACTGCAAATTTGCGCTTATCTGAAATCAGGCTCTTAATAAACAAATCTGCACCAGGAACCATCTTGGAACCGTGCACCAGGACGCCATCCATATCAATCAAAAAATTCTTTTTCATAATTTTTCCTTCTGTTTCTCTCCAAGTAAATAAAAACCACTGTTGATTTTACCAACAGTGGTTTTATTATACGGCAATGTTGAAGGTTTACTTCTTGGTCAGAATAATGCGGGCATCCACAACCGCCACACCCTGTCCGTCTTCGTAGACGATAACGGGGTTGGCATCAGATTCAGCGACTTCGTCTTTAAGATCGTAGACCATGTAGGAATAGTGAGCCAAAACTTTTGCCAGAGCCTTTTGGTCGCGGGGAGTTTCTCCACGGACGCCCTGCAGGATCTTGGAGCTCTTGATCTCAGATTGCATATCCAGGGCTGTGGTTTCGTCAATGGGAGCGACTTTGAAGGTAACATCCTTCATCACCTCAACAAAGATACCGCCCAATCCGAACATCAGGGTAGGACCAAAGGTGGTGTCATTGACAGAACCGACGATAACTTCGGTTGCCCAGGGAGCCATTTCCTGAATGGCAACACCGTCGATTTCGGCGTCAGCTTTGTATGCAAGCGAGTTTTCAAGGATGAGCTTCCAGGCATCGCGAACACCTTGTTCGTTCTTGATGTTCACTTTGACTGCGCCGGCATCAGATTTGTGCAGGATGTCGGGGGAGACGATCTTCATAACAATCGGGAAGCCGATCTCATTTGCAAGCTTAATGGCTTCTTCTTCATCGTGGGCAATTTCTGTGGGAGTGACGGGCAGACCGTAAGCTTTGAAAACATTCTTTGCTTCGATTTCGGTCAGTGCGTCGCGACCCTTGGCGCGGGCTCCGGCGATGATCTGACGGGCTTTCTCGCTATCAACGTCAGCGGGCTTGTACATGCCGTTATGAGCAGTTTGCAGCAATTCGTCTTGTTTGCGCAGGGATGCCAGGGCTTTGACAGCCAGATCGGGGGCGTTGTAGGTGGGGATATCGTGTTCAATCAGCCATTCCGTGGCTTTCTCGCAGCGTTCACCGCCGATGAAGGAGACTGCCAGAGGTTTGCCGGATGCTCCGGATTCTTTTTGTGCGTTGTAAATGGCTTCCGCGATTTCCTGCGGGTCAGTGACGGAGGTTTCACAATAGAGCACGACCATGCCATCCACCCAAGGGTGCGCGTAGGAATACTTGACGCCTTCATAATAGCCTGCAAGACCAGCGCCGCCGGTTATATCGACCGGGTTCTTGGCGGAACCGAAGGATGGCATGTGCTTTCGCAGTTCTGCCTGTACGTCTTCGGGTGCAAATTTGAGGGGCAGACCGTATTTTTCAGCTGCATCTGTTGCCAAAACGCCAACACCACCGCCATTGGTGACGATCAGGAGGTTATCGCCTTTCATGGTCGGTTGCAGCGAGAGCGCCAGGGTGGTATCGAACATGTCGTTCAGATCTTCAGCCTGAGCAACGCCCGCCTGCTCGAAAGCGGATTCGTAGACCTTGGCACTGCCAGCCAGCGAACCGGTATGGGAGGCGGCAGCGGCTGCGCCGTGGGCGGAGGTGCCGGATTTTAGAGCAATGATCGGCTTAGTGCAATTGCGAGCGGCTTCCATGAATTTTGGTCCATCTTTGATGCCTTCGATGTAAAGTGTGATACAGGAAGTGTTTTCGTCTTCGTTCAGGTAAGAGATCAGGTCAGCAAAATCGAGGTCAGCCTGGTTACCAATGGAGATCATCTTGTCGAAACCGACACGGCGGGTATAGGTGGCGGCAGCCATCGCGATTAACAGCGCGCCGCTTTGGGAAATAAGGGCAGCCTTGCCTTCATAAGGCAGGTAGTTGTAGAAAGAAGCGTTCATCTTGTCGCTGTTGGAGAGGACACCAATAATGTTCGGACCGATGATGCGCATGCCATAGTCATGGGCGATTTGGACCACTTCATCTTCGAGGGTATGATCGCCGACTTCGCTGAAACCGGAGGTGATGATGCTGAGACCCTTCACGCCTTTTTCGCCTGCGTCGCGCGTTACTTCAGTAACAAAACGGGCAGGAACAGTGACGACAGCCATATCCACCACATAAGGAACATCCTTGATATTAGGGTAGCATTTGTAACCGCAAATTTCTTCGGCGTCGGGATTGATGGGGTAGACAGGGTTTTGGTAGCCACAATTTTTAAGGTTTTCGACTACTTTGTAACCGATTTTATCGGGGTTGGTCGATGCACCGATAACGGCGATACTTTTTGGTTTGAGAACAGCATTAATAATTGGATCCACTTTTTTCCTCCGGTAGGGTTTTTG
>CAZDPK010000041.1:0-17418 GCA_964507335.1 uncultured Anaerolineaceae bacterium
TGCAGGGCGCGTTTTGAAACCGCCCGTACAATTCAAGCGAAAGCCGGACTACATTGAAGATTGTCATCCTGAACGAAGTGAAGGATCCCGTTAGTTGTGCAAAAAAAAATTCTTCGCAAAAAAGCAAAGAAAGACAGAAAAAAACCGGCTTCAAGAGCGGAAGCCGGACTACGGTAAAGCTTTCGTTATTGCGCGGAGCGAAGCGGCAAAGCAATCTCGATGTTAAAAAGATGCCGGCTTCAGTTGGTGAAGCCGGCCTAAATCTACAACCAAACTAATCTTTTAAAAGGCGTCAATTTCCAACCAGCGGTCACCATCCTTGAAGGCATAAACCGGAGCCCAGGCGAGACCAAAGAATTCGACTACCACATCCTTTTTCAAGGGTTTGATGAATATCTCTTCGATGTCCACCGACTTTTCCTGGGTGGTGCTTCTGTATTCTTCGATATCTTGCTGCATTTTTGCATCCAGCTCTGCCAATTGGGATTTGTACCTTTCGATCATCGCTTCCGATTCTTCCACGTTGGCTTTCGCTGTGGCAGTCATGCGCCGCTTGGTCAATGAACTGTTGATGCTTTTCTTGCGTTTTCCAAGCAAGCCGATGACTGTCTGCAAACCAGTGCCAGCCTCTTCAATGCGGCGATGACTAAGGGTCTGTTTATCTTTTTCAAGTGCCATTTCTTCTTTGAGCAGTTTGTCCTCAATTGACTTCTTCTGCTTGGCATATTTCTCCTGGATTGCTTCTATACCATCGTCAAGGCTGGTTCTGCCAGCTTGTTGGGTTCGGGCAGCAAACTCATCTTTGCTCTCGTCAACTTCTGATACCAATTTCAGGTCTGGATTGCGATAGAGAGTCAATTGGTAATTGCGATAGAGCCAATCGGAGAAATCGCTAGAAAGGTTGGCAACATTCTTTTCGTCATCAAATGGATAGACCAGGTCTGCAAAGGTCGCTTCCGGTAACGGACGAGGGTCAAATTCGTTGGAGGTTATTTCGTCAACCTGGTAATCCTGCCACTGCACTAGTCCACGCGTCTGCAATTCGGGCATCAGGACAGATAATCTCTTTTGCGTGTTGACGTTGTAGGTTCGATTGGCAAACCAAATTTGCGCCTGCCCAATCAGAGCCGGACGGTAATGGTAGCGAGGTTGCGTAGTGGGGGCGATGCCTCTGTCAGCAGCCTGTTTATAGGCATCACCAAGACCCAACTTAACTGGCAGATAAAATACATCCACCTTTGAACCGAGAACTGGTTGAGTTGATCTGCCTGGCAAGTTTCCATTCCCACCACCAACAACTTCTTCAGCTGAAACAGTTTGCCCGGATCCACTTTGTGCGGCAGATACCATGCGCACATCCGCACCAGCCAGACGATTGAGATCTTCCAGTTTGTTGCGGGTGATTGGACCTGGCAGATAGTTCATTGCCCAACGGGTGGTGAAAATTTCTGGTCCCTTGGAATGCACATTGTGCAGTAGGAAAACGCGTTTACCAAGGGCGGAAATGGTGTTATCAAAATACGGTCGGTCGAAATCGCCCGATACATTGGTCAGACCATCCAGCAAACGTTGTTTGTCCTGGTCGGTCTGCAATTTACCGATGACCCAGGTTCCGGCATTGGAAAGCGCCTTGTAATCCAGGTCGATCGGGTTTTGCGTGGAGAGAACCAGCCCAACGCCGAAGGCACGCGCTTGCTTGAGCATGCGCAGTATGATCGGTTTGCTGGGAGGGTTGGCGATTGGCGGCAGATAGCCGACGATTTCATCGAAATAGACCAAGGCGCGCAGATCACTGGTACCCGATTGCGTGCGCATCCAGGTCTCAACAGCGGAATATAGCAGCGTGACAAAGAACATGCGCTCGGCATCAGCCAGGTGTGCCAGGTAAAAGATACTGTGCTTGGGCTTGCCATCCGGGGAATAGAGCAGGCTGGCAATATCCAGCGGCTGTCCTTCGAGCCAACTTTCAAAGGAAGGCGCGGCAATGAAGTTGTTGAGCAGCATTGCCAGCTCAAAACGGTCTTTTTCGGGATAAAACTTGGAGACTGCGAAGACACCCAGTTTCTCAAAAGGCGGATTTTGCACCTGGAGGATCAAGCTTTCAAGGTCCAGGTCCTCACCGTTGCTCCAGGCATGTTCAAATATATTCGACATTAATATGTGTTCGCGGGAACGCACCGGGTCGATATCTTTGAAACCAACAAGCTCCAGCAAGGCTGTGACAGTGCTGCTGATCGATTCACGCAGCATTTCCTTATTTTCTTCCCAACTGATCGCCGGGGCTTTTAAGGATGAAAGAATGCTAACCGGGATTGCAGAATCGGATCCGGGTGAATAGATGGCGTAATCAACTGCCTTCGACAACTTTTCCATGCGATCACGGTCGATCCCGGAACGTTCGGTGCCTTTTTTCCAGGAAGCAGCAGCAGCTTCAGCCGCCTGCTCCACTGTCAGCCCTTCACGTTTTGCGGCATCGGCGTCCACCCATGGGGCAAAATCGGTCGCCAGAAAATCCGGGAAATGCAGGACGTGGTTGGTGAGATCGCCTTTGGGGTCAATCAGGATTGCCGGAATTCCTTTTAGCGCAGCTTCTTCCAGCAGGATGATGCCCATACCAGTCTTGCCCGAGCCGGTCATACCGGTGATAACCATGTGCGTCGTGAGGTCTTGTGGGTCGTAATAGGTAATTTTGTCGGGAATGATTGCCTGAGTTTTCAGGTCGTAGGTGTTGCCAAAATAAAATTCAGAAGGATCGATTTCCATAATTAATTCTCCCTTTCTTTTTGTCAGGTAGGTAAATTATAGTACAGACATGGTACTATGTGCGGTGAGTAAAGAATGAACATCGGCCGTTTCATTCTGTTGCACGGAACATGCAACGCGTGTTCCCTGCTACCGGATTAAAGAAACAAATCCGGATCAAACCCCACCAAAGACAGCAGCACTGCTGTGGCAAGCGAGAAATCCTGGACAGCCGTGATTGGGTTAGGCACGGCGATAGCACGGATGCCGGCACGGTGGGCTGCCAACACGCCATTTTGAGAATCTTCCAGCACAAGCGCGTTTTCTGCAGGAACACCTAATGTTTCCAGCACTTTCAGAAAAATATCGGGGGATGGTTTGGCATTTTCCACATCATCAAAGGTCACGATTGCATCAAATGCGTTCCTAAGTCCAAGTCGCATCAGGTTTGTATTGACCCAATAATAAGAGGCGCTGGAGCCAACAGCAAGAAGGTAGTCTTTTGCTTTTGCGCGTCTGATCAAATCCACCACACCCTCCATCGCTTCCAGGCTTTGGGCTTGGCGGAAAGTTATCTGGCGAAAATCTTTGCGGATCTGTTCAAGACTTCGGGTTTCGCCTTCTCGATCTGCCAGTGGTTGGGCAGGGTCATGATCGCGGGATCCGTTGGTGCCAACCGCCGCTCTGTGAGTATCTATATCAAAGGTTAAACCAACCTGTGAATAAAGCTCTTCCCAAATTTGGACCTCGGCTGTTTCGGTATCAAGGATCAGACCGTCAAAATCGAAAATCAAGGCACGTCGAGTGGAATTATCTTCTGACATTCTGCCTTCCCCAATAACCGGCGCGCAGCGGTGTTACATCTTCAATGGTAATAAAAGCTTCCGGGTCTGTATCCAGAATAATTTTTTCTACCGTTGCGATATCTTTTCGGCGAACAGATAAATCACTGATGCAAACGGGTCCATCTTTTCCTTGAGCAGGAATTTCTGTAACTGCAAAGTCATTTTCCCGTAAAATTTTTGCCACTTCTGCACCTTTAGCTTTGCTGATCACATTAAGGTGCGAAAAGCCGACTGCCAGTTTCCTTTCGATGTACATACCAACTACATTTCCTGTCGCAAAACCAGCCGCGTAACCAATGATGTACAGGAAGTTGGACATATCATTCAATACAGCCCCAACGGTAATCACAAATAAGACTGATTCAAAAAAACCTAAAATCCAGGCAATGCCTCTTTTGCCTCGCATTGTGAGCATGAAGCGTAAGGTGTCCATCGAAATTGAAAGCACCCTGACTAAAAATATCAGAATTGCCGTGCCAATTGCTTGCCAGGTGAATATTTCTGCCATTTTTATTTTCCTCCATTCAATCCATTAGAAAATCGTCTGCAACAGCATAATACCATTGCAGACGTTCTATTTTTAATTTATAACCACTCTCTTACCTTCCTCCAAGGAGAGGGCGAGAGTCTGAAATACACTCAAATCTTCGCCTTCTTGAAAAGGGGTTAGTCAGATAGTGTGTGAATGAACTGCCTTTTCTTACGGCATCTTTGCTCGTGGTCTACTCTTTCGCGGTCAACCAGGCAGGATAGTAGAGCTCGGTTGTGTATTCCTTAACCATACGGGTCATCGAGAATTGCGGTGATACAGTACGGATGCATTCTTTGCTCCGTTCAATCCAGTCGCCAGGCAGACCATCGGCAGAACGTTTGGTGTAATAGAGCGGCACAATCTCGTTCTCGAGCGTTTCATAGAGGCTGAGAGCGTCAGCTTCATCCTGCAGGTCCTGGTTGTCGTAGTGGGTATCATCGCCAATTGCCCAGCCGTTTTTCCCGTTGTAACCTTCCGCCCACCAACCGTCCAAAACTGAGAAGTTGAGCGTGCCGTTCATTCCGGCTTTCATACCGCTGGTACCAGAGGCTTCACGCGGTCGGCGGGGAGTGTTGAGCCAGATGTCGACACCCTGCACCAGGTGACGTGCCATATCCATGTCGTAATCATCCAAAAAGACCAAGCGTCCGCCATTACGGGAATTCTTGACGTGTCGATAGACTTCCTGAATCAAGCGTTTTCCAGGTTCGTCGGCAGGATGGGCTTTGCCAGCAAAAATAATTTGAACCGGCTGCTCTTCATTTGTGACGATCTTCATCAGTCGTTCGTAATCTCTGAACAGCAGATTGGCTCGTTTGTAGGTAGCAAAACGGCGGGCAAAACCAATAGTTAACGCCAATGGATCCAGAAGCACACCACTTGCAACGGTTTGAACAGGATGAACATGGTCGTGACCCCATTCATAACGAGCCCGCCCAACCATATAGCTCACCAATTTGCGCTTCAGATGGATACGAACCTGCCAGAATTCGCTATCCGGGATGGCATCTATCCGTTCCCACATACTCGGGTCATCCAAATGCTCTTTCCAATCGACGCCCAGGTATTTGTTATACAGGTCAGCCAACCTGCGAGCAATCCAGGTGCCAGTATGGACACCATTGGTGATGTAACTAATGGGCACATCTTCTGCTGCTGTTTCCGGCCAGAGGTAGTTCCACATCTTTCGTGAAACTTCACCGTGCAGCTTGGAAACACCATTGCGATAGTCGGACAGTTTCAGAGCCAGAACCGGCATACTGAAGACCTCATCCGACCAGTCGGTGTGGATTTTTGCCAGATCCATAAATTGATCACGATTCAGACCAAGCTTTCCCCAGAAGTTAGCAAAATATTTATCGATTAGCCAGGTCGGAAACTCGTCGTTGCCAGCCGGCACAGGAGTGTGCGTTGTAAAAATGCTGGATTTCCTGACAATTTCCTTGGCTTCTTCCAGACTGTGTCCCTTATCATTCATCAAATGGCACATTCTTTCCAGCGTAAGGAAAGCAGAATGCCCTTCGTTCATGTGGAAAATTTTCGGGTCATGACCAAGTCGCTGCAAAGCGCGCAGTCCGCCGATACCCAAGAGCATCTCCTGCGAAATGCGCAATTCGGGGTCGCTGATGTAAAGTTTATCGGTCAGCTGGCGATCCTGGGGGTTGTTTTCAGGGAGATTGGTGTGCAAAAGAATCAAGGGCACACGACCAACCTGGATTTCGTAGAGCCTTGCCCAAACAGTACGACCAGGCAGCTCGATCGATATTTTGATGGGCTCGTGGTTTTCATCGTAAAGGGCAACGATGGGCATATTGTTGAAATTGATTTCAACATTGTGTGCTTCCTGCCAGCCATCTTCTGTGATGTGCTGTGAGAAGTAACCGTAGGTGTAAACGAAACCAACAGCAACCAGAGGAAGTCCAAGATCGCTGGCTTCTTTGAGATGATCACCCGAAAGGATGCCTAAACCACCGGCATAAACCATCAATGATTCATGTAATCCATACTCAAAAGAGAAATAGCCAATCTGATCGCCAGAATTATTCGGGTAATTCTGATTAAACCAGGTATCTTTACGACTTATGTAAGCGTCAAAATCACGCACAATCTGGTCATAACGATTGAGGAAATAGCGGTCTTTAATCAGATCTTCAAATTTTGCTTTTTCAACCGTTCGAAGCATGACAACCGGGTTGTGATTGGTTTGTCTCCACTTGAGCGCATCCACCTCTTTGAACAGCCTGGCAACTTCAGGATTACCAACCCACCAAAGGTTATGGGCGATATCGCCCAGTCTTTTGATACGGTAAGGCAGATCAAAACTATTGGGATACTCTCGAATGATTTTATTATTCATTTATTTTCTCCTGTTTGTGTCCCTAACACGTGTTAGTGCTAATGTATACACGATTTCCCATTATACCCAGAATTGCGAATGAGGGGTGCCTACTTCCCGGTGTAACCTGATGCGGTGATGACCTGGATACGGCAAAGCCGGCGATCGGACATACGGCTGTAAAGGCGTTGGTCCAGTTCGTCGGGTAGAACGGAAGAGGTGATTATGGTGGGAAGCTCAGCGTTATAACGGTAATTGAAGAGTTGATATAGCTTTTCGCGTGCCCATGGGGTTGCCGATTGCGTGCCAAGGTCATCCAGGATCAAAAGCTGAGCAGTACGGACTTCGTTGAAGCGTTTGTCAAGACTGATGCCGCTGTTAGGCGCAAAGGCAGCCCGCAGGTGATCAAGCAAGTCCGGGACCACAATGAAAAGTGGGGGCGAACCTTTGGCAGACTGGTAGTTTCCAATAGCGGCAGCCAGATGTGTCTTCCCGCACCCGTAGGTGCCATGCAAACTCAGCCAGCCTTTGGGGTTTTCAGCAAATGCCTGGGCGGCTTCAAAAGCTTCCCGAAGTGAATTGACGTCCTCTTTGCGTAAACCTTCATCCTTACGGAAACTGAAATTGCCAAAGGTTTGCCGTGAGTGTAGGTGTAGGCTTGACAGTTCGGGATGTCCAAATTCGTCAGTCGGGTTACGAAAATCTGGCGCGAGAATATGCACATGGGTGACCAGCTCTGGGTCAAGCAGTCGGGAATGAATGCGCCCCTCAAAATCGCTGAGCTGCTGATTGCTGGTAATAACGGTCGGCAAGTGGTTGATATAGCGCGAATTAATGATTTGGAATAATTTCTCTTCTGCCCAGGGGGTAGAGCTTTGGGTGCCAAAGTCGTCCATTACCAGCAAGGCGGCATTACGGATCTCGTTAAAACGTTCTTCATAATTTGAGTCACCGGAGTTTGAAAAGGAAGATCGCAGCCAATCCAGCAGGTCTGGCACAGTTAGAAAGATGGTAGGCGTTCCCATGGATACTGCCTGGTTGGCAACAGCAGCTGCCAGGTGAGTTTTGCCAGATCCATATCCACCTGTGAGTAAGAGCCAGCCTTTTTGCGTGCCCGCAAAGTTTTGGGCGGAGTTGAAGGCTTGTTCCAATGAATTTGCCTGGGTCACACCCAGCCCAACCCTGCCGCGTGGCATGAAATTGGAAAACGTCAGATCAGCCAACGATCCGAGATTGCTGAGTTGAAAGAGGTGTTGCTGCTTGAGCGATTGGACGGAGTTCAAACGACAAACGCAGATCTCGCTCTTCCCAAAGCGGGGATCGTGCATGGGCACATCGTAGCCGATAAATCCAATGCCGTGGCAAATGGGACAATCGGGGTCTCCTGGACCATCCAGCGTCTCGATTGGTTCTGCTTTCGTATCAGCCCCCTTTGTAATCTCTTTTTTGTTCAAGGTAGAGTTTTCTAAATTGGTCGAGATCTCGTTTACCTTCTTCATTGCTTCTCTTGCGTCCTTTTTCTTGCCAGTTGCGCAGTATCGCCTGCACATACTTCCAGTTACGGGCATTGTACTCGACGGCTTCTTTCATGGCATCTTCGATCCAATCCGGTTGATAAGTTTCCATATCCGCCTTGATTGTTTCCGCCATCATTGGAGTAAGCGCGCCGAAATTGTCTTCATAAAGCTTAAATAGGTTGGGTCGGTCTGTACCGGATAAAATTTTTGCCAGGCGATACCCACCCACCAGGTCAGGGTTTTCGCACAGGTTGTGAAAAATATCTACCCCTTTAGGTGTTCCTGGGATCAAGTAGGTCTTCTGTTGGTTGTGAGGGTCGGTCCATAAAAACAGCAGCCTGGCGTTATGCAGCTCATCCAGAGCCTTCTGCAAACGTTGTTCTTCGGAGCAAATCCTTTCAGGCAAGTTTGTCTTAAGATCAAACACTAAAGTAAACTCGCTTGCTTGTTCCTGCTGACTCATCAATTGAAAAAAGGCAATTAAAACCATCAAACTGTCAGCACTCAACTCTTGCGTGCTGTCAATGAAATTGACCGGCAACTCGATCTGAGTGGTTTTTTCTGAAAATGCTGGTTCTGCGCTAGTTGCCATGCTTATTTCAGCTCACGTAAGCTTTGTCTTTAAACTGAGCCAGTCGTTCCAGGAAGACCAGTTCCACCCCGGAATGAACAGGACCGTTGCGGTGTTTGGCTACCGCGACTTTGGCTATGTTGTGATATGGGCTGTCCTTGTCGTCCATGTGAGGACGGTTGATAAACATGACGATATCTGCGTCTTGTTCCAGGGAGCCCGATTCACGCAGGTCAGATAAAATCGGATTTCTATCCTGGCGCTGTTCGACAGCACGGGAAAGCTGAGCGGCTGCAAGCACCGGTACATTCAGTTCACGGGCTAAAATCTTCATTTGCCTGGAGATATATGAAACTTCTTGCACACGGTTTTCTGAACGGCTATCACCGGACATCAACTGCAGATAGTCGACAATCACCAGGTCAAGCGTATGTTCGTCTTTGAGACGTCGGCATTTAGCGCTTAGCTGCAGCGGTGTGATACCAGGTGTGTCGTCAATAAAGATGTTGACATGCTCAAATTTGGTAATAGCACTGGCAAAACGGTCCGCTTCTTCCACAGTAAATTGCCCGGAACGCAATTTTTGTGAATCAATGCCGGTTTCTTGAGCCAGCATACGCTGCAGCAATTGTTCGGCAGACATTTCCAGCGAAAACATCGCCACATTTCGACGCAAAACCATACCGGCATGCTTGGCAATCCCGATCATAAAGCCAGTTTTACCCATGCCAGGTCGCCCTGCTACGATGATAAAATCCGATTTGTGTAATCCGTCCAAAACATCATCAACGGCTTTGAGACCGGTTTTCAGCCCACCGATTTCGTCATCGCTTGCGCTCGCTTCGGTTACCTGCTGCAGATAGTTCCTGGCAACGTCACCGATCGGAACCAAATCGCGCTTGTAACGGTGTTCACTAACGTTGAAAATCGAACTCTCTGATTTATCGATAACCGCGTCCAGATCCATCTCTTTGTGATAGGCCAACTGAGCGATATTGGTTGCTGCTTTCACCAGCTTTCGGCGGGTGTTCAATTCACTGATGTTACGGGCGTAGGATACGACATGTTGAGAAGAGGGAACATGATTATTGAGTTGAAGCAGGTAATCCAGACCGCCAACATCTTCAAGCTGACCTCGTGATTCAAGAACTTCCTGGACCGTAAGGACATCGATATAATGATTCTCCTGATCCAGGGAGATGAATGCGTCCCAAATCCACTGATGGCGAGGTTGATAAAAATCGCTTGATTCAAGAAAAGACATCACGTCAACCAGCCCTTCGGGGTCGATCATGATTGACCCAATCAGGGCTTCTTCCATTTCCCGATCGTGTAGTTTGTTCTCGCTGATCGAGACAGTCTCATCAGAATGTTGATACAAATCGTCCACAACTACTCCTGTTTATTGAACTAAAAAGGTACATCCGTATCCGGATCGGGATCAGTGGGAGGCTCCGGGTTTAAAGAGTCATCCTGATCGCTGCTATCTTGAAGGTCATCGAGAAAATCCTCAAAGACTGAGAGATCTCCTGGCTCTTCCAACTCTTCCATTGGTTCGTCGTTATCATAAATCATGATATCTTCCGGAAGAATACCGACCTCATTCAGAATCTCTTCATCCACAAAGATCGGGGCTCCCGTTCGAACAACCAGTGCCAACGCATCTGAGGGTCGGCAATCTATAAAGAAGGTTTTATCGGTTTCAATCACAAGGTTGGCGTAATAAGTTTCACTAACCAATCCAGTTATCTCAACCCGCAGCAAGCGCACTCCCAACTGATGTAAAAGCGATAGCACAAGATCATGCGTGAGCGGTCTTGCAACGGCGATATTTTGCAGCGCGATGGTGATTGACTCGGCTTCAAACAAACCAATCCAAATTGGCACATATCGTTCACTTGTTTTGTCTTTCAAGACGATAATTCGATCCTGGTTGGTCAGACTGACTCTGACACTGTCAATCTGACATTCGATCATTTTTCCCATATTCCACCGATGATTTCTTGATTAACTGTTGACTTTGATTCTAACATGTTTGGGCGTGCTCCACCTTAAAAATAGTGGCTCTCCCATAACTGAAATATTCTCGAGGAAAATGGTAAAAAATCTTATAAGTATCGGATATAATGGAGACAAATCAACCGCTAAAGCACTTGTCTGCCTGCGACTTACGGTCTTGAAGAGGTATCACAGGTGCTGTGATTATTAACTGGAAAGAGGCCGTGTTGCAGGAACCGCAGCAGCAAAGTTTATTGTTAATTGAGAAGCATCGCAAGCTTGAAATTTGCTTCAAAGATGCCTTGTTGCGCAAAGGTTATACGGTTTTACAGGTAAATAGCGGCGGCGATGGCTTGGTCAGTTTGAACGGCTTTCGCCCGGATGTGATTGTTATCAATGCCGCATCGTTACGTACCAATGGCCTGCGGATCTGCTCCTGGTATCACAATCGCCTGCCCAGCGTACCCATTATCCTGATCGTCGCAGAAGATGAGCCGATCGCGGACGCTGAATGGGTGGACGTGATCATGCACCTACCCTTCACAGTTCAAAAGTTGGTAAACCGCTTGCGCTCTTTTCTGCAAACATTCAACCAGGATTTCTTAATCAGGGGACCCCTGCAACTCAATCCAAAAACCCGAATGGTCACATATTACGAGAAGAGTACCTACCTTACTCCCCGTTTGAGCCTGCTCTTAAAGGTTTTCATGGAAAATCCTTTGCAAGCGCTCGCGCGTGAAGAGCTGTTTAAACGAGTTTGGGACACGGATTACACTGGTGACACCCGGACCCTGGATGTGCATATCA
This sequence comes from uncultured Anaerolineaceae bacterium, assembly GCA_964507335.1. Taxonomy (GTDB): domain Bacteria; phylum Chloroflexota; class Anaerolineae; order Anaerolineales; family Anaerolineaceae; genus Mesolinea. The sequence goes on from CAZDPK010000041.1 coordinate 11,348, forward strand.
GTTGGCTGAGAAAAGCTCTTGAAGAAGATAACACCAACCCACAGTTGATTAAGACGGTACGTGGGGTTGGATATATGCTCGATATTTAGTTTTATTTCCCTCTTTTATAAATCGCATAAAACGTTCCGGATAGAAACAAAGCGGATCGGGTCAAGCGCTATTCGTGTGTTTGGAAAAATTACTCCATGATAAAACCAGGTTCAATACCCAGACAGGTGCCGACCTGGATAGCTCCGCGCAGCCAACCATGATCCATTGGTACAGGCTTGTTTTTTCCTGCCACTTCTTGCAACGGCACACTGCTCATTGTGCCGTCTTTGCGGCAAGCCATTTTGCCAAAATCTCCATCCACAACCAGCTTGAGACTCCATTCTGCCAGCTGCGTTGCCAACAGGCGGTCGGCTGCAGTTGGAGTTCCACCGCGGACAAGAGAGCCAAGGATAGTAATGTGGGTGTCTATCCCCGTTGCTGATCCAAGGCGATTGGCAAGCAAAAGCGTTTGTGCTGAGTAATTATTTTCAATTTTTTCGAAGGTTTTTTCCTTTTCTTCATCCGTGCCGCCTTTTTTCTGAGCCGCCATTTCCATGAACTCCACTAACTCACGTGGTCTGGCTTTCTCGGCAACGGTTACCAATGAGAAAATGCGTCCAGCGCTCTTTCGTTTCTGAATTGCCTCAATGATTATGTCGAAATGATAGGGGATTTCAGGCACCAAGATCACATCAGCACCTGCTGCCAGCCCCGCACCTAAAGTCAGCCAGCCCGAGGAGTTGCCCAATAACTCGACGATCATGATGCGATGTGTGGCGTTGGCGGTGGTGTGAAGGCGATCGATAGCTTGTGTGGCAATTTCGCGGGCGCTGTCATAACCAATGCATTTATCAGTGCAAGGAACATCATTCTCAGCGGAACGAGGTAATGTGACAATGTTCAAACCAGCCTGGCTGAGTTTGTAAGCCGCTAACTGGCTGGATTTGTCACCAATGCAGACCAGAGCATCGAGTGCGTTCTTTTTATAGGCATCCACTGCCTCCTCGGTTCGGTCGACCAGTTCTTCCCCTTGCTCCATTGCATAAGGAACCTGGCGGGTCGTCCCCAAAATGGTGCCTCCTTCGGTCAGAATGCCCGAGAGCAGCCCTTCCGTTAAGAGGTCCATCGTGCGGTTTTGAACCAAGCCTGAAAAACCATCACGAAAGCCAATCAGCTCTATATTTGTTAGGCTCGAGGCAGCTTTGCCAAAACCTCGGATGGCAGCATTTACAGCGGGGCTATCACTACCTGCGGTTAGAAGACCAATTTTCATGAGACACACTCCACAATTTCAGGATAACCTAATTATAGCCGGGTCAGGAATAATTTTGAGAATACCAAATTTTTAACCTTAATCAGTTAGTGAATTTTCAAAAATTATTGATATCATTATAATAAAAGGAGCATATTATGGACAATAATGACAGTTTACTCCAGGAACTTAGCCTGTTACGCGAAGCAATTGAACGAATTGCTGACGCGCTAGAGGGCATCGATGAAAAGTTGGACGATCTTATTGAAATTGAAGACTACGATTACTCAGCCATGTCTGAATTGCTCGGTCTTGAAGAAGATGAGGAATTTGACGAAGAGTTTGAGGAAGACGATATTGATGAGGATTTCGAAGAGGAAGAGCAACACGACTAAACTTTCTCCGGATGATTTGCTAAATATTAGACAAAAAAACAACCGCTCTGATTGGAGCGGTTGTTTTGTGCCGAGTCACGGACTCGGACCGTGGACCCTTCAATTTTCAGTCGAATGCTCTACCAACTGAGCTAACTCGGCGTGAGAAAAAATTTTACCCGGTCGTCTGGCGGCTGTCAAGCAAAATGTCAGCACTGGGGATGCAAAAATGAAACGCAGAACCTCGCCCCAGGGTTGATTCCACCCAAACCTTGCCTCCATGCCCTTGAACAATAGCCTTTACAATCGCCAACCCCAAGCCGCTTTGGTTCTCATCCGTATGTCGGCTTTTATCGACTCGATGAAATTCTTCAAAGATGTAGGGAATTTCTTTTTCAGGGATTCCTTCACCATTATCACTCACTGTGAAACAAACACACGGCTTTTTTCCAGAATCCATACCCTGGTCCATTTTTGCGCTCAACTGGATCTGACCACCACGCGGTGTGTGCCTGATGGCATTACCCACCAGGTTTTCCATCACCTGGATCAAACGTGTTTCATCCCCCAGGACCATTGGTAAATCTTTTTGTGCTGCAATGGTCAGATTGATGTTTTGCTCGTTGGCTCGCAGATCGAATAACTGGCGAGTCTGTTCCAGCAACTCACCTGCCTCAATTGGCAATAGATTGAGTGACAAAGCACCGACATCGGATTGACTGAGCAGGCGCAGGTCAGCCACCATGCGATTAAGTCGGGTTACTTCGGAATAGAGCATCGCAAGCCGTTCTTTAGTCGGTTCAAGGTCGCCATCGCGCATCGATTCAATATACCCGCTAATCACCGTCAACGGCGTGCGCAGATCATGGGCGATATCGGCTGTCATGCGCTTACGCTGGCGATCGCTCTGTTCAATTTCTGCGCTCATCTGATTAAAAGCCTGGCTCAATTCTCCCAGCTCGTCGTTGGAATGCACCTCTACCTTTTGGCTCAGGTCGCCTGCTGCCAGGTTTTTTGCGGCATCAGTCAGCTCAATTACCGGGCGGGTCAGATTGCGCGCAAGCAATATCCCAACCAACGCTGCGATCAGAATGGTGACAACTAAGGTGAGCAGCAGGCTGGTTTTGGATCGATCCAGGAAGAGTTGTTCTGCCTGTGTGTAGACAATGTTTCGCCTTTGGGCAAACAAGGTTCCAACAGTTTGGCCGTCGGATTCTACAGCAACACCTTCCTTAAGAGTTTCAGGAGTCAGTTGATCTCCTTCATCATAAAAACCTTCAATCCCGACAATGACCTTGCCAGAAACATCTGCAAGGGCATACTCACGCCCTCCGGCATTACTCGTCTGTGCAGGCTGACTGGTGGCTGAGGATTGCTGCGTACGACGAAATGCGCCTGAGCCGCCCTGCCCCATTCCCTGACCGCCCTGCATTCCTCCGTTGCCACCCATCCCACCCATCGTGGTCTCCAGAACTTTTTCCACGCCATCCCAACTCTTATTAAGAGCAAAAAACTCTTCTACTTCAGCGAGTTTTGCATAAAACTGCTGATCAAACACGTATTGCTCAAAACTCATGGAATTCGTAGAGAGAAATACGATTGTGAGCAGAGAAGCAGCCAAAACAGCGGTGAGGATAAAGGCTAGCGCAAGCTTAAAACTGATTGAGCGTTTCACTTTGATCCTTTTTGGGCGATGCGGTAACCGACACCAAAGACAGTTTCAAGATACTCGGGATTGGCAGGGTCTTGTTCAATTTTGCGGCGCAAGTTCCGCATGTGCACATTCAAGGTACTCTCCAGTCCAGTGAACCCACTTTCAAACAAGCGGTCAACCAATTCGGAGCGGGTAAAAACCTTGCCTGGTGTGCGCATAAGGGTCTCGAGTAAGTCAAATTCGAGCGGTGTCAGGTTGATTGATTCCCCTTTTACCGAAACGATGTGCGATCCATGGTCAAGCAATATATCACCTACGCGCATAAATTCCTGCGGTTCGGGTGCCCCGTTTTTGCGGCGCAACGTGGCACGGATTCGCGCTACCAATTCACGCATGCGGAATGGTTTGATCACATAATCGTCAGCACCTAGTTCCAGCCCCAAGACAGCATCAGTTTCTTCTTCTCTGGCAGTGATGATGATCACCGGAGTCTGGCTCTCTCTTCGGTACGCGCTGAGAAACTGATAGCCATCCATGCCAGGCATCATAACATCCAGCAAAATCAAGTCAGGGTGTTCGTGACGTGCAGTGAAAAGAGCACTCTGACCGTCGCCCGCCTGTACCACGCGGTACCCCTGGCTGGTCAGATATTCTTTGAGTAGCTTTCGGACGTTAGTTTGGTCGTCTACAACCAGGATCGTTTCGCTCATAGGTTTAATTATAGGTGAAAAGTGTACATAAGAGATATTCAGAAAAGGTTTAGTACCCTAAAAAAGGCTCAGCTTGCCGTGCATTACTTCAAGCTTCTACACTTCTATTTTTCCGGTACAATAATCACAACGAAATTACAACTATTTGCCATCTATCGGAGGACCTTATGGACCCTTTAACAATGCTACTGATACTGATTGGTCTGATCCTGGCTGTCATCATTATCATCATCCTGGTCAGAACCTTTCAATACCCGATCTCAACCTCTGAGCCGGATCCAATCGCTCTGGCTGAGATCGATGGAGAAGAAATCGCCCAACACATTGGTTTGGCGATTCAAATGAAAACAATTAACCACATCGACCCCGAAAAAGTCGATCCGGTGCCTTTCCAGGGACTGCACAACCTGATCAGCATGCTTTACCCAGAGGTGGAAGAGTACCTTGAACGTGAGGTCATAGGCAATTATTCGCTGCTTTACACTTGGAAAGGCAGTGACCCCAATCTCGACCCAATGGCGTTGACTGCCCATATGGATGTGGTTCCTGCCAGTGAAGATCCGGATTCAGGCTGGACCTATCCGCCCTTTAGCGGCACAGTCGCAAATGGTTATGTTTGGGGGCGGGGCGCAATCGATTGTAAAGGAGTTATGATCGGTGTGCTGGAAGCAGTCAATTTCCTGCTCAAGGTTGGTTTCCAACCAAAACGCACGATTTACCTTGCCTTTGGTGAGGATGAGGAAGTATCTGGTACGCGTGGGGCTGTTCAAATTGTGAACACCCTGAAGGAACGGGGCGTTCATCTTTCCTTCCTTTTAGATGAAGGCGGCGTGATTTCACAAGGCTCGGTCCCAGGTGTTGATGCACCAGTCGGTTTGGTTGGTGTGGCTGAGAAAGGGCATCTTTCTTTGGTCTTACGTGCTGAGACTGCTCCTGGGCATGCCTCAGCTCCCGGTAAGGTTACCTCCATCGGAGCACTTGCCCTGGCAATTGCCACATTGGAGAACAACCCCTTCCCGCAGGACCTGGAATTTGTCGAATTCATGATGAGTTTCCTCGCTGACGAACTTCCTTTCACACAAAAAATGGCGCTGGCAAACCGCTGGTTGTTTGGCAAGTCGGTCGCAAAACGCTTTGCTGCCACGCCGGTCACAAATGCTAACACGCGTACAACTATCGCGCCTACCATCATCAAAGGCGGACACACCGAGAATGTGTTACCCGCAACCGCGGAAGCGATCATCAATCTTCGCCTGATGCCGGGGGACACACTTGTAGATATCTATAAATATGTCAATGAATTAGTTGGTGATGATGTAGTCCAGGTGCTGCCTGCCCACAACGAAAGCCTCTATGGCGATCATTCTTGGGACCCAACCGAGGTTTCAGATGTCGATTCACCCCAGTTTCTCATCTTGCTCGACCTGATCAGAGCAACCATTCCGGGTGCCAAAGCTGTTCCATTCCTCATGAGTGGAGCGACCGATGCCCGCCACTATATGGAGATCTGTGATCGTGTTTTCCGCTTCTCACCATTTGTGCTCACAAAGGAAGATAACAAGACAGTCCACGGGATCAACGAACGTCTCTCCTTCGAAAACGCAGCCAGAATGGTCGGTTTCCTGATCGAGCTGATCGAACGGATGTCGAGCATCCCAACCGATTTTTACGGAGACGAAGAAGAGGAAGAAGAATCTGAGGATGATGAGTTAGAACGTCGTGCAATTCGGAAAGTGGACGCCCCCTTACCCACCCGACCTATGCGGAAGCCTGAAGTGGAAGAACCAGAACTCCTGCCCGAGGATGACGAATTGATCGTTGAAGATGAATTCGAACCCCTGCCAGAGGATGATGAACCACTGGTGACCAAACCGCTGTAAGAGCAGTGGAATATTGATAAAAGACCCCTGCTCAGGGGTCTTTTTTTGGTCCTGCGGACAGAAGCCGTACTCGCAATCGACAGCGGCACGGTTCGGTCAACACCCGTTATAATTCTTTTCGGGACACAACATGAATAGAAAAAACATTCTACTGCTTGTCATAATCGGGGT
>CAZDPK010000042.1:0-17392 GCA_964507335.1 uncultured Anaerolineaceae bacterium
TTCAGAAGCTTTAAGCGCATTCTGTAACTCCATCTCTTCCGCTTGCAGGGTGCGGATCTCGCGTTCGAGCGATTGCAGGTGGCTTTGGAGTTGCGATTCCAGGTTGGAGCGTTGGCGTTCCAATGGCCAATATTGTTGGGAAAGTTGATCGAGCCCTTCCAGTTCTTTACGGCTGCCCTGAAGTCGCAGGTAAGCGCTTTCGATTTGGGCTGCCTGGTCAAGTTTAAGTTGGTAATCATTCAGCGTTAGCTGCTTCTGATTGGCTTGCTGCTGTTTACGCTCCAGGGACTGACGGGAACGCTCGAGCTGCTGCCTGAGTGTCTCAACTTGCTTTGCCTGGTTGGCGATCAACTGAGCCTGGGCCCGCAATGTGTCGAGTTGCGCCTGGCGGCTGGTGATCTTTTCTCGTACCAGTGCCAGTTCGCGTTCCAGCAGGTCGCGGTCGTGATGGAGGCGTTCTTCCGTCTCCAGTTCCTCCTGGATTGCGGAAATATCACGTTCAAGCAACTTGACGTCAGCGCGCGCCTGGCGGTTTTTTTCATTAGCAGCTTTGCGAAAGACTTCCCACTGATCCAAACCGAGGATAGTGGCAAGGATCTCCTTGCGTTCAGAAGGTTTCTTGGTGGCGAAAGAGTCTGCTCTGCCCTGTAGAAAAAATGAAGCGTTGACAAAACTTTCATAATCTAGTCGCAGGGTGTTGTTAATTTTCGCGTCGGTTTCGCGCAGTGTACGCTCGGTAAGCACTTTCCAATTTTTGCCTGTTGTTTCGGTGTCAGGCTGCTGAATGTAAAAGTCGACCTGGGTGGTCTTGCCACGGGAGTTGGTGCGGGTAACACGATAGACCTGGTTTTCATACTCAAAATCGAGCGTTACCTCAGCTGTTTTGCAGGCGAGGTTGATAATGGCTTCGTTTTGCACACGCGCTTTACCATAGAGCGCATAGGTGATGGCATCCAGTAAAGAGGACTTGCCGGCACCGTTGGCACCCGAGATACAAGCCAGATCGAAACCGGTGAAATCGACCTCGACCGGTTCTCGATAAGAAGTGAAACCCGCCAGGCGTAGTTTAATCGGAATCATTGTCCATCCCCAGGTTTTTAAGAATTTCCTCTTTTGTTTTTGGCTTCCGCTCACCACCTAAAAGATCGATCCAGAATTGCTGGTCGTAGCGACGTGAGCGAATTGGGATAGGCATGGGCACGCCCCATCCAAGCATGAGCACCTCTTCCTTGGGCTGCAGTTTCGCCAGCATACCGCGCAGTCCGCCCCTTCCGGGTAGACCCGAAAGGACGGCATTGATGTCATCCTCATCACCCAGCGAGCCGGAGATACGCGTACCAAGCTGTGACATGACCTCATCGTAAATTTGTGAGGGCCGCTGATCGATGATCAATAGGGTCACGTAATACTTGCGCATTTCACGGGCGATGGTGCTGAAAATGGTTTGGGAAGCCATTTCGCGGTTGAGTAATTTGTGGGCTTCTTCCACCACAACCACCAATGGACGCGGCTCGATTTTGTTCTTACCGCTGTGAAAATCTTCTGTGGCTTGCTGCCAGGCATCGCGGATCTTTCGCGTGATCAGGTTGGTGACCAGTAGATAATCGAGTTCACTGTCATACTTACCGAATGAGAGCACTACGTGGCGTTTATCCTGAAGAGCGGTGATGATCGCCTTCAAACCATTGCTGGCGGGGGCATCAATCAGGTAGGGACGATTGAAAAGCCGATTAAGCTTGCTGCGCAGCGCTTCAGCTGCACCTGGGTGGATGCCAGCTTGACGGGCCCAATAGGCAACGCTATCCGGAGAAGGTTCCATTTTTTCGTCTTCATTCTCAACAACCCCACCCACATTCATTTGCATAAAGGCGTTGAACCAGTTCTCGTGGAATTCATTTTCCAGTTTGTCCAGGGTGGTGGCGGTGGTTTCTTTGAGATTGAGAATTTGGGTAAGCTGCAGAACATCCTCGGTGGTTATGTCGCTGTGACTGATTTCAAGGTTGAAATCAGAAGGCATATTTCCGAAGGTCGTCCCAGCTCCCAGCCCTACCAAGCGCACCTTATTGGTGAATTTACCTTTCAACCCAAATACTGCATTGCCAGTATCGGATGAGGTTGTGTCAGGACCGTACTCGTTGTGCATATCGAAAATGAGGGTGGAGGCATGGTCAGCGTGGATCAAACCAGCCAAAATCATACGTGCCAGGAAGGACTTGCCTGAACCAGTGGTGCCGAAAATACCCGAAGAGCGCTGGACGAACTTGTCCAGGTTCAGACAAACGGGGTGACCTTGCTCGCGGGTGCTGCCAACCCGGAAGATATCATTATTGTTCTCTTCACCGAAGATATCAGCTATGTCTGCCTGGTCTGCCAGTTTGACCGGCGCATGGTGGTTGGGGATGGTCTTGACTGGCATGGGAGCGGGATCTTCTGTGTGTTCCTGACGCCAGGCTGAATATTCGGGTGAAGCCAGATCAGGACCGTTATCTTTCATCAGGACTGGCATGACTGCCAGATCTGTGAAGAGGGTCTGCTTGTTGAGGTAATCTGCAAGATGAGGCGCAAAACGTTGGGAGTTGAGCTGGTTGGCATATTGTTCATTAATAGCAGTCAGGCGCAAGTCGGTCACCAGACCATAAAAGCGCCAGTTATTGCTATCGATGACCACAAAGGCACCTTCCTGGACTTCCTGCGGGGGTACGGTCAGCCGGACATCCAGGTTCGCCTCCAAACCGCCGCTGATAACGTAGCCAATCGTAGAATTTTGAGTGGTGAGAGTTTGATCTTCCATCTTATTCACGCTCCAGGTCGGTTAATACGTCCAGCACCGTAGTGAGACGTTGATAGTCATCCCGCAACAAGGTAATCAATTTTTGGCAGGCTTGTGGATACCAGGAGCTGTCGTTGCTGGATTCGTGGGCGGCTTTTGCCTGGCGTAAATGCGCGGCAAGCAGTTCTTCCACCGGCTGATCAAGCAAACGCAGGATGTGGCGCAGGTAAGCCTGGTCGTTGAGCGATGTGAAAAGACACAATTCATCCGGGCTGCAAAGATGCAGCTCATCCAAGCTGAGTGGTGGGCGCGGAGGAAGGCGGTGAGATATGTGCCCATATTGGGCATATCCGACCGTTAAAACATGAATTTCCACTGGCAAATTGCGGTTGTAGCGGTTATCGGCAGTATATTCTGTGGGAATGCTTACCCCTGAGACAAGCTGACGTACAAGACTGTCGTCATTGATCAAAATGTTGGTGATGATGCCGTAAATTTCGCTTTGATCCTCCAGGGTGACTTTGACCAAAGCACCCAGAGCAGGCGTTTCCAGCTCCCGCACGCGGCAGCCGGCAATAAACTGGCTGTTATCTGCGCGCAAGAGTTTGCCGATGGGGATGCTTGTTTGTGTTTCGCTCATTTTAGACCTTTCAAGAAATCCTTATTAGACCGGAAGCCAGTGATTTCACTACCTTCAGGGAATTTGGCGAGCAACATGTTTTCGATTTCTTCGTATTCAGCTTGCTTCACAATTGCCAGTTCGTGGGCGCGGTGAAGTGAATAGGGGTAAGGATGCGAATCGAGCACCTGGGCGTCAGCAAGCAGAATGGCATGGATCAGCCCAACCAATTCTGGTTGTTGTGAGATCCATAAGGGCACTTCGACCCGCGCCAGCCAGGGATGGTCTTTGACCATGCTGACATTCATGTAAAAGAAAGCCACCTGCAAACGGTCGACCGGGTCACCCCTCCGTTTAGAGATGATCTCGAACACAGCCGAGCGCTCTCCAGGGTGGATGCGATTGTTCAGCAAAAGCCTGTCACTGATGCGCCTTTTTTCAGCCTCACGTCTGGGTCCGTTCTCAAACTCTTTGAAGATCTCGAGCATGTTATGCAGCATGGATGAACCCGGTTTGTCGATATATCCGGCGCTCAGGATCCCTTCTTGCTGCAGGTGCTGATCAAGCTGGTAGACCTTTCTTTGGGCATCCTGTGCTTTTTTACCCTGGATGTCACTGCGATAAAAGATATCCAGAGGACCATCGGTAACGGTCAGGATCGGTCGGGTGAGCTGAGGGGTGATCTCATCGCGGATCAGTACGCGTTCGCGCAGGTCACGAACCAAGGCGATATCATCTTCCGAAGCGAGGTTTCCTTCTTCATCAACAATTTCATCGTGGTCGAGCAATTCTGAAACAAGTTTGATCTCTGGTGGTTGCCCGCTTCCAAAACTTACAGTGAGGATACCTATGTTGATCAGCCCGAATTGCAATGCCCGGTGCCGGTTAGGCACAATTTGGGAGCCGTCAGCCGAGAGAAGGCTGTAATTCTTGGGCAGGGCAGGCGCAGGGTAGCTCTTTAGTGGGTCTTCTTGCAGTGGTTTAGCCAGTTTGAGCGTAGATTTGATGTCCTGTGCGTGATCGATCATCTGTCGCAGGCGTTCCGTGTCGGAAACCGCCTCGTTGAATAAGGTATTCAGTTGTCCGGCGATTTGTTTGCATTCCATCAGCCAGTTTTGAGCTTGTTCAGCGTAATGGCTGGCGTTGTTATCGACCGAGGCGTAATTTAAGGGCATGAGATTCCCTGGAAAGGTGAGCAGAAATGAATCATGGGTCAATTATAACTATGAACGGATTCAAATTGGAACTAAACAATTTAATTCAGCGTCTATATGGTGAAGAAAGATATTCAAGGAGAAAAAAATGAAACACAAAACTTTAACTTATGCAATTCCCGTTTTGTTGCTAGCAACTTTGGTCTTAGGAGCATGTCAATTGGCACCAGCAGCGAATGCACAAAACACGATTACCCCAGCTGAAGCCACTGGAAGTTTGCGAACAATTGCAATTACTGGAACCGGGGAAGTGATATTGGTCCCGGATATGGCTTACATCAACGTCGGGATTCACACCGAAGCAGATGATGTCACCTCAGCAGTATCAGCCAACAACCAGCAGGCAGCCAGCATCACAGCAGCAATTGTGGCGAAGGGTGTCGATGCGAAAGATATCCAGACCTCTAACTTCAATGTTTACTCGATGAACCGCTATGACAACATGTCGAATATTATCGGAACTTCATTTGCAGTAGACAACACCCTCTATATCATCGTGCGTGATCTACCTAAATTGAGCGAAATGCTGGATGCCGCATTGAGCGCAGGCGCCAACCAGATTTATGGGATTACCTTTGATATTGCTGACCGCAGTGCCGCAATTGCAAGAGCTCGCGATCTGGCGATTCAGGATGCTGAAGCCAAGGCTGCTGCAGCCGCAGAAACCGCTGGTGTTGCCTTAGGTAAGATCCATAACATCAGTATTATCAACACCTCTTATGTCCAACCGCTTGCCGGATATGGTCGTGGTGGAGGCGGTATGGCGGAGGACACTTCTTCCGTTCCGATTTCAGCCGGACAGATCGTGGTCACCGCTAATGCAGATTTAGTATACGAATTTAGTGATAAGTAAAAGCCCTGTTCTGATTTTCCCCTGAATCAAAACAGGCAGCCCCCGGAGTATTCCGGGGGCTTTTTTGTTAATTGCGTAAAGATGAAAGGTGGCTGTGCACGCTTCCAGTGCAGCACAAGGAGGCAAGCCCCTTCCCTACGTGGCGGTGGCTTCGGATGCAGGTTTTATCTTGAGAAGGGCGATGGTGGAAAAGAGGAATAAGAACCCATACAAACCCATTAAGACGATATAACCAGCACCGTCTCCGATTGGACCCCCAATGTAGCCTCCAATAGCGCCAGCGCCGGCGCCAGCCAGGTTCGAAATTCCCAACCAACGACCAGCTTCCTTTTGCGGCACCAGCTCCGTACCCAGTGCCCAGTTGGCAACAAAGAAAATACCTGAGGCGAGCCCGATCAGGATGCCACCTACATAAATCAGGGTCATATTCGGAGTAAGAATGACCAAAAGTGTACCGATGCTTGCCAAGATGCCACTGAGGAAGATCAACGGTTTCTTGCCGAATCTGTCGGTCAGCCAGCCTGAGGGTAGAGAGATGATTAAGATTGAAATGCCGACGACCAGCATCAAACGAGAGGTAGGCCCGGCAGCAGCTGTTCCCTGATACTGGGGGAAGCGTTCCTGGATGAAATAGAGTACAAAACTGGAGAGATTGTTTGCTCCCACCAAAAAAGCCAGGCGGTTGACCACCCACCAGGTGAAGGCGGGGCGATTATTGGCTTCTTTACCAAGGCTGATGCGGACCGAAAAAATGACACCCAAGGCGACCGCAATGATCATGCCAACAACCCCAACGATCGCTATCATGAGCGTAGATTGCTTAGCCGGAAGACCCTCAAAGAGGGGTAATAACTTTTTAACACCCCAACCGACCAAAAGGATGATGCCAGTAAATGAAAGAGTCATGGCAACCAGGCGACCAATAGCCTGGTTGTCCATTGGCTCGGTTGGACCCTTTTGCGGGGTCTCGCGCACAAACATGGTCAGCACGACTGCAACCAGCATGACAACGCTGATGAAAATGATGGCGCCCCAAATGTTGCCTGCGCTGACCATTTTGCTAACAGTAAAAGCTACGATGATCAGGGGCAAGGGTAATTCGAAAAAGGCTTTGATGGCAGAATATCGACCACGCTGCTCATTCGGAACCAGGTCTGGGATCAACCCCTGGGCTGCTCCATGACCAATATTGGAAGAAACCATCGAGAAGATGATGATTGCAAAGAGTGCTGTGTAGCCAGCCATTCCTTCCATGGTTCCGGCAATCACGCCAACCGATAGGAAGGCAAGGATCTCCAGGATTCCGCTTACCAAAATAAAGGGGCGGCGTTTGCCGAGCTTAGAGGTGCTGCGGTCAGAGAGCTGACCTGCCAGGGCTTGCACAAGCAAGGCGACCATTAATGAGACCAACCGCAGGTTGCCATAACTGGTGCCCTTGGTTGCATCACCTACAAATTGTTGGACCAACAGCGGGACAATTAGAGGTGTCAGGGTTTGGGAGCGGAGCGTGATGCCCAGGTAGATCACGTTCATCGTGATGGCATCGTACCACTTGAGGGGTTTTTTTACTTCAACTTTGTCTTCCATTGATACTCCTCCATCACAGTTAACCGGAATAATTGAGTTTGTTTCAAGGCGCGCTGGGCGTGTTGGGAAATTATAACAGGCTGGGTGGGTCTACTTCGATTTGCCAGTCCCTAAGAGGCAAGTTGGGCAGCAGAATTACAGGGTCCGATCCGCGCAGGATGATCTGCCAGCGCCAGAGACCATGCATTCTTGAATAGTAAGCAGGCAACGGTCCGATCAGCTCTGTTTGGCGTAAGCCTTTTGTTTCAATCTGGTCGGCAATCAATATGGCAAGCTGACGGGCTTCCCGCTCGGCTTTGGACTGCGAAAGGTGGCGATATTCAAGGCGGACGAGGCGGCTGAAGGGAGGATAAGCGAGTATTCGCCGATATTCAAGTTCCTGCCTGTAAAAGCCAGTAAAATCGTGGTGGGAGGCTGCCTGGATAACGTAGTTTTCTGGTTGGTAAGTTTGCAAAACCACTTCGCCGCCCAGAGGACTGCGCCCGGCACGTCCGCTGACCTGTGTGAGCACTTGGAAGCTTCGTTCAGCGGCGCGATAATCAGGCAGATTCAAACCAACTTCCGCTAAAACAATCCCAACCAGGGTGACCAGGGGTAGATCGAGCCCTTTCGCCAGCATTTGTGTGCCAATCAGGATGTCTGCCCGGTGAGCGCTGAAATGAGAAAGGATCAGCTCGTGATCGTCTTTGTTTTTTGTGGTGTCGGCATCCCAACGCAGCAAGCGGGCTTCCGGAAAGCGACTTTTAACCATCTCTTCCAGTTTTTGTGTTCCCAGACCTAACTGCCGGATCTGATTGCTGCCGCAATTTTGACACTTGGTGGGCATCTTGCGGGAGTACCCACAAAGATGGCAGAGAAGACCTTGCTGATTACCGTGCCAGGTGAGGGGTTGATCGTCATTGGGGCAGCGTAAACTATGCCCGCAATGCCGGCAAAAAACATAGGTTGTCTGCCCACGACGATTGAGAAACAGGATCGCCTGCTGGTTTTTGTCCAGCACCTTTTGGAGTTTGCTCTCCAAAGCACGGGAGAGGACGCTCGTGTTGCCGCTGGTCAGCTCCTTACGCATATCGACCACCTGCACTTTAGGTAAATCGAATGTGAGCAGATCATCGGCTGTTGCTGAATCTGGCAGGTCGAATTTAAGTGAAAGTGCCTGGTTTTGGAGCGTCTGACGGTGCGCCAGCACGCGCCTGGGCATATCCAGCAAGTGCCAATCTCCGCGTTGGGCTTTGAAGTATTGCTCCACACCTGGGGTGGCACTGCCCAGCAGAAGGTTCGCATGGCTGATGACTGCCAGGGCTTCAGCCGTGGTAACTGCCTGGTAAAAGGGTGGACGCTCGCTTTCATCATACGAGCTGTTGTCGCATTCGTCGATGACAATTAAGCCGAGTTCTGGAAGAGGTACAAAAAGGGCACTGCGAGAACCAATGATCACGCGCAAATCACCCTGGCGCGCACGCCGCCAGGTGTCATAGCGTTCTCCTTCAGAGAGCTTGGAGTGGTAAAGACCAACACGGTTAGGAAAACGCGCCATAAAGCGGCGAACTGTCTGGGGGGTCATCGCAATTTCGGGCACCAGCACCAGGGATTGTTTGCCCGAATTGAGCGCATCCTGAACGGCACGCATGTAAATTTCTGTCTTACCAGAACCAGTGACACCGTGTAGCAGAACCGGTTTGGGTTTGGGCTGCTTCCACTCAGACCGCAGCTGCTCCCAAACCTGGCGCTGATCACTGGTCAGCTCTGGAGTGTCTTCGAGGGTCACCTCAATTTCAGCAAGGGGATCCCGCCATACTTCGGTTTCGTTGAAATGGATTAAGCCAAGATCGGCAAGGTAAGAAAGATCAGCATAACTTGCATCGGTTTCAGCATAGATCCAGGAAAAATCGAGCGGAAAAGCCTGCCTGGCAAGCAGTTCCAGAACTTTGCCACGCCTGGTTTGGGTGACAGGTGTTTTACCCAAAACTTCTTTTTCAAGCGACGAAACAACAGAAGGCTGGATCGAAATAGCGGCTGTGCGTAAGGTTTTGGCGGCAACCCGGGGTGGAGGCAAGACGTTACTGGTTTTTAGTAAACTTTTTACCCGTAGAAGGTCCAGCCCTTTACGCCAATCAGCTTTGGGGATAGCCCGGTCAATCTGAGCGCCGCGCAGCTCACCGCGGCTCTGGAGAAGTTTGAGGAGACGCTGTTGTGTTGGGCTAAACTCGCTTAGGTCAACAGGTAACTCAGTTAAAGGTTTCACAGAAATATCAGCCCGGCGCGATAGCCCGGTTGGAATCATTAATTGGATGCAGGCTCCTAAAGGTGTGAAGTAGTGCTGGGAGAGCCACTGGGCCAGGCTGAGCTGCTGTTCGACCAGAAGAGTATCCGGTACGAGCAACTCGATAATCTCTTTAGTGTCGGCTACATCAGTTTGCTCCAACAACGCCAGCACAACCCCTTGTGCGATTTGCTTGCCAAAGGGCACGACCACCAGGCTGCCTGGCTGGATCTGACCCTGAAGGTTTGGGGGAATGGAATAATGATAGGTTCGATCAATTTGAGTGAGATTGATGCTGATTTCTGCGAAAGCGCTCATGAAAGCACCATCGGTTAAGGGGTAACGAAGATCAGGTAGTCAGCAGAAAAAACCATTTTGTTGATCTGATCGGCAGGGATATCTACAGCACTGCCCAAATAGTTCTGCCAAATAGAAGCCATCGTGGTTTGCCCGGTCATCTGGTTGAATTCGTTGAAGGCAAAGAAGGGGGAAAAGCGGGCTGCGGATGCACTGATGCGATCCATATCCAGGTAGGTCTGGTTCCAGGTTTCCCTCTGTAAAATTACAGGATGATCGGCAAGCAGAATAACCTGTTCAGGCAGATTCCTCAGATATTGCTCCAACTCTGAAAGGCGCATGGTGTTGAAAAGCGGTTCGCGCTGGTTGGGAGGCAGAGTCCATTCCTGGTGCAATTTCCAGGGCTCAAAGAGGTCGGTTGCCCGGCGGGAGTGCACACTGATGTAAGTGGAACCATCGGCAGGCAGATTGCGTATTTCCAGGTTGGTGCCATAGACACCGGTCAGAATTAGTTTTACCTCAGAAATTGTGGTGTTGAATTGATGCCGGACGCGTAAATAGAAAACGGTCACATCTTTACCAAGTACCTGGATTGTCTCGCTGTGGATGCCGCGGTCCATTAACTGAAACGAGACCATGCCTGAAAGATTGAGCAAACTGCCATCTTCCCTGTTTTCTTTACGGGTCACATAATAATAGGTCCAATCAACCACCTGGTTACCAGTGGTAAGAACGGGCAGATTCGCCAGACGGGTTGGTATAGGTGTGGGTGTGTAGGTTGGAGTAGGTGTAGGCACCAGTGTCGGCGTGGGAGTGAGGGTGGGCGTGGGCGTCAGGGTGGAGGTAGGGGCCGGCGTATAGGTTTGGGTGGCGGTGGGTTCCAGCGTGTCAGTGGGTGCTTCTGTGGGGAAGGCAGTTGGACGACCTTCATAGATTGGGGTGCAAGCGCCAAGACTGGAAATTAGAACCACACCAAGCAGGGAAGTCAAAATCAGAGTGTTCAGGCGTTTGCTTTTAGTCATGGTTGCCCTCAGAAATAATAGCAGAGACATAACCGACCACCGAACTGAAATCCCGGCTGACATCCCCGGATGTGCGGTAGTCGGCGATGGTTACCTGGCTGGCTCCGAGCTTTTTGGCAGTCAGGAGAACCGTAGCGATGGCGCCATATCCGCAGGCTTCCGCCATGTGGGTTGCTTTGAGCGCATAGAAAATGGTAGGGTCAAAGTTCTGCAAGCTGTCGATGAGGCGTTGGTCAAGGCGGTTGGCTTGACTTTGCTGATAAAAATGAGAAAGATCGCTGGAGGCGATCAGCAAAGTTGGTTCATCACCAGGTAGAGATGTGATCAGATCGCACAACTGTGCCGAAAGTGTTTTTGCTGTTGCAAGGCTTTGATCCATCAGCATGAGTGGAATTAGCTGGAAACCGTCAGGGAGCAAGAGCTGAAGGAAAGGTAATTCAATCTCGATGGAGTGTTCACGATCGTTACGGATCGCGTTGAGCGAAAGCCCTTGCTGCTCAAGACTTGTCTGAAGCCTCAGAAGAGAGCTTCGATCCAGTGGCACTACCCCGAGAGGGGTTTCATAAGCATCATGAGCGCTGGTAAGTACATCGCCTTGGTAATACTGATGAGAGGGGGAGAGGATGATTACCCGGCTGTACTGCTGACCTTCGATAGCTTTGAGGGCACAAGCAGCGGTTTGACCGGAATAAAAATGACCCGCATGCGGCAAGATAAGAGCTCTTACCTTGCCGCTATAGGTCGGTGTTTTGGCGTTAGCGAGGTAAACAGATAGCGACTCACGTAAATTGATCGGATTGGCAGAATACCAACTGCCAGCGATCGGTGAAGGTCGAACGTTTACCGAATCATGTTTTTGCATGCCTCTATTTTAACACGGAGGCGATAGAACAATTGTCAGAATTCCTACTTGTTCATCAAATCGTGATAAAAGTCGGCGTACTCCCTAAGCAAGGCTAGTAAAGATTCCAATTCCTCAGATTTGTGTTTCTTGGAGAATACAGTAAACACTTCCTGAATGTGGTCGGCAATCTCGTCAGTTGCCTTAATGCCAATTTCATCCAATTCGATCGTCCAGACGCGTTTGTCATCATCGTGACGGGTTCTCTGGATGAATTTCTTCTCTTCAAGAACTTTACAGGTTTTGCTGAGGTTACCAGGATTGATGTCCAGTAATTCCGCTAATTCTGTAAGGGTAGTAATTTCACTGGCTTTTATTTGCAGAAGGATCCTGACTTGTTGTTGGGTTAAATCGTATTTTTTACAGAACTCGAAACACAAACCTAATCGACTGCGCTGTAACTCTCTTGTGAGATTCCACAATTCCCAGATAAAATCTTCTTTTTTCATCGTTCCTCCGGATACGTTTTATTTATACTTTAGTTATTTAATAATAATACTTTCTGACAACAATTGCAAGTATTCTTACAATGAATGTATCTGAGATGCAATGTTACTTGAAAATAGTCAGATCTTTAGCACGAATCAACAAATAACCGGCTGTTCCTGTCATGCCCAGTTCTTTTCTGAATTCGTCGTTGGTCAGGTCATAGAACAAGCCTTCACCGGGGTGTTTCGGATCGTAAAGCAGTTCTTCGCGGATGACGAATCCGTTGCCATGGTTGATGTTGGTGACTGAATAGGCACGACCCTGTTCATCAACCCGGGTAACAACGATCATGTGGTCAAACCCGGTGTAATTAGAGATGCCTTTTCGAACCAGTAGATATAGCCAGTCACCTGGCTGGAGTGGATCGCTCTGCCAATTGCGTTTTCCAACACTTTCATCGACCCAAATGTAATCATATTGTTCGGGTGGAAAGAACGTGCGCTGTAAAATGCGCAAACCGTGACATTCGGGGTTATCTGTACGGGGGCAGAGCAGCCACATGTCGTGGGGGTTGGCATCGGAGGGCAAATAGCCGGCATCGCGCATGATGGCGACTGTCAGCGGACCGCACATATTGTCCGGGTTTTCAAAGTTACCCTCGGTGAAATCGATCGAGCGAGCAATTTCGAGCGCTTTTTTGGGTGTGTTTGCCAGGTATCTCAGGCTGGCTTCATACAACCAGATCTCAGCCTGCTCTTTTTTCGTGAGCGTGGGGGTTGGCGTAGGCGGCACAGGCGTGGCTGTGTTGGTTGGTGTTTGAGTAGAAGTGCTGGTTGGGGGTGGCGTTGAAGTTCGGGTTGGCGTGGATGTGAGCGTTGGCGTTAAGGTTGGGCTAGGTGCCAGCACGTTGCAGGCTCCCAGGATGAAAACCAACAGAATCAGGATAATGGATTTGATAATCTGTTTCATTGTAGAAAGTCCCAGGGATTAACGCGACCATATTCGTCGTTGCGAAGTTCAAAGTGCAAATGCGGACCCAGTGCCATTCCGGTCTCACCAACAGTGCCAACCAGGTCTCCGCGGTAGACTTCCTGACCACAGATCACTTCAACGGTGCTCATATGAGCATAGAGTGATTGCCAGCCCTGACCGTGATCAACCACGACCATATTTCCGTAGCCCCAGTCATTCCAGCCGGCGTACACCACTACGCCATTATCCACGGTGAAGACCGGATCACCGATTTGCCCCTCAATGTCGACGCCATAATGGTTGGCTGAGGGGGCATAATCGTACCCAGAAAGGGTGTGGGAGGCCACTGGCCAGGTGAAGCTAAGCGTACCCAGGACACCGTCATAATTTTCAGGGCAGGCACCCGGACCAACATTGAGGGCGATTGCTGGGTCTTCCCGGGTAATGCGGGGTATACGCCAGTCGGAATATTGCCCTTTGCCACCCGGAATGATCAACTGTGTGCCGGGTGCAATGTTGGGGTTAGCAAGATCACCAAGGTCTGCCAGGTTGAGGTCATTGCCGGGATAGTTGATGATTGTTTCAGGTGTCACCTGGTAGAACTCTGCCACACCGTTCAACCCTTCACCAGCACTCCAGATGTGCAAGGTTCCATCGACCGGCATGATCACCAATTCCTGCCCCGGAAAAATCATGTGGGGGTCATCGCCGATATTATAGCGATTGCTCCAGAGTAAGGTCTCAGGCAGCAGTCCAAAGCGTGCGGCAACTGAAAACAGAGTATCGCCAGTTTCAACAGTGTAATTGCTGAGGCTGGTGCGGTTGCGTGCCGGCAGGATGGTATCTACGGCTGTATCGCGCTGCACTGCTGCTGTGGTTTGAAGACCAACGTTCATTGGAGGCATCAGAAGCTCTGGTTCTGCCATAGCCTGGGCAGGGTCAGGGATTTGCAGCTGAGTCACCATGCTGCCGTCTGCGTTTACGTAGAAACGCTGCAATACCCAGACCATTATCAGCATTACCAGGATGGTAGCGACCAATGTAACAGCCCGAAATAGACCCTCTGAGAGCCCCAACTGGTTGAACCTTGTCCAAAACTTTTCAGCCAAGACTTCACCAGGAAGATGCTCAAGCTCTTTGTTCTGATCTGGTAGTGAAGTCACTTTTTCCTTGACTGGAGGAATATTTTCCATGCTTTGGATAATATCATGACTTAGAAAAATTGAAAGCAGCTGTCCAGTGCGGCAAGCAGGCGTGTTATTATTAGAAAATGCAAGCATTGGTGTCACTTTTGCCTGAACCGTATTTTCAGATGGTTGAAAAGATTTGGACCGAACTGGAAACACACTTTGGTTGCCAGCATGCCTATGTTCGACCTGAACCACACTTCACCTGGCAATACGCGGAATCGTATGACAAAGCCTATGCAGAGACACTGGAGAGCCTTTGTTCTGGCTTGAGAACAATTGAGGTCCAAACTGATGTCATTACCCGTTTCTCGGATTTTGACCCGGTCGTGTTTTTACGAATTGTCCCTAATCCCGATTTGTTAACTTATCACAAAAGATTATGGGAAGGGCTTAGACCATATTGGTCCAAACCGTCTTTGCTCTACCAGCCAGGCGAGTGGGTGCCCCACATTACACTTTCAATGAATGGCGAGCGTTGGTGTGACGCAGCTGCAGTCTGCGATTTTCTTGCAATAAAAGACCTCCATTGGTCCTTTAAGGTGGAAAAGCTGACAATGTTGAGTTTGTCTGATGAGAATACCTGGGGTGGAGAGAGGGATTTTTTCTTTGGGCGAAGTGAAACGGAAGATTCCGGCCAATCGGTTTCGTCCGAATCAGATTCCTGATTTATTGAGAGTTATGGAGTTGCGACTGTAGCAATTCAAGAAAACTATCCGGATCTGTCCACTCGATTTCCACTTTTTCAAGCCCCTGCCAGGCGGCATAGGCTTTGATCGTGTCTGCCAACTCCTTGGCAAGGGCAACACTGGGCACCACCCCTGGCTCCAAATACAATTTGATCACTTGCAAACGCTTCTGGCTGCGCCAGGCTTTGGCGTCCAAGCGCCCTACCAGGTTTCCTTTATGTAAAATGGGCAGCAAAAAATACCCGTACTTGCGTTTTGGGGCGGGCGTGTAGCACTCGATGTTGTAGTCAAAATCGAAAAGGTCCCGGGCGCGGGCACGGTCGGTGATCAGGGGGTCAAACGGCGAGAGGATGGCAGTGTGGGTGGGGTGCAGTTTGCCTTCCAACGCATTGTCGAGTAGCAAGAGGTTTTCCCCATGAATGTAAAATGGATTGCCCTTGAGCTCTTCTACATTAACCGCGTGAACCAGACCATCCTCCTTGAGTTCTTTTAGGGCTTGTGCTGTCTCAGCTTTCTTTAAGTAGAAATAGGTAGATGCCCAGCTCAGATTAGCCAATCCCAGCGCTTTGACTGCATTGAGCGTCAGAGCTTTGACGGCTTCAGCATGCGGAGGAGCCTGGCTGTCGTCCCAATCGGGCAAAATGCGCTCCCGCAGATCGTATACACGCTGAAACTTCTCCCGGCGGGCTATCATCAGGTCTCCCCGGTAATAAAGGTGCTCCAGGGCGACCTTTTCAACCTTCCAATCCCACCACTGTCTGTGTGATTGCTTGTTTTCAAAATCTGCGGAACGCACTTCGCCGTTTTCGCGAATATACCGCAGGATTTCATCCACGATGTCTTTGTTTTTTTCGCCCCATTCGCGGATATTATCCCAACCCACATATCGTTCCATCATCATTGACCGAAAGAGTGGATAGTCTTCAACCGGCAGCAAGCTGACCCCATGAGAGAAATATTCAAAAAGCCTTCCTTCGGCGTGAAGTTCTTCCAACCAGAATGTCTCATAGTTGCCCAACCGTGACCAGAGTATGTGCAGATGGGCGCGCGCCACGACAGAAATGGTGTCTAACTGCAGGTTGTGAATTTGACGGATAGTGGTGAGAAGATCTTGCTTGCTGGCTTTTTTGCGTGGCTTCGTAAGCAACCCCAACCCAGCCAGTACGAGTTCCTGAGCCTGGGTCTTTGTGAGGAGGGGGATTTCAGACATGCGGCTATTGTATCGCATATGTTGATGAAATAATCGATCGATTGCGATCGTCCACCTCCTTGTAGGGAACGGGCACCGACCGTTCCTTAAAAGCCAATTCTGGCTTGCCTTGGTCACCCCTACAAATCTCTCGATCGTGCCGGCGTTGTCGCCGAGCACGTGATTTGACCGCAGGTTTCCTTATGGAAAGAATTTATCCATATTCCAATGTTCGTGACGTCAGGTTCAAGAATGGAACCTGACCTACGCCTGCTCCATATATCGGTAGACGGTTGTCATGCCTTCTTATCAGTTTGACCGGGGTGGTCACCCAAGCAAATTTCATCCATTTCTCCTCGTCAATTGTCTTTTTGATAGTTCCTGATAGTTTGCTTTAGCTAAACTCAAGGCTAATAGAACCGAACAGGAGATATTAATATGGAAGTTCCACGATATTGGAGACTCAAAAAACAACGTTACGCGCTTCAGGGCGAAGAATGCCCGCACTGCGCTGCAAAAATTTTTCCACCACGCGATGTCTGCCCGGAATGCGGCGGCGAAGCGAAAACCCCATTTACCTTTAGCGGTCAGGGTGAGGTTTATTCCTACACCCTCATTTCCAACGCACCGGCTGGCTTTGAAGAGCAATCCCCTTACACTGTTGCAATGGTAAAGCTGAACGAAGGCCCGGTTGTGACCGCCCAATTGACCGACCTGGGTGAAGAACCAGTGCGCATCGGCATGCCGGTGGAGATGGTGACCCGCAAGATCCGCAACGACGGCGACGAACGCGGCATGATCGTTTATGGGTACAAGTTTAGACCCACCATCCAAGCGTAGAAAAATCACGAGTAAAGAGAAAACTGCTTTCCGAATGGAAAGTGGTTTTTTAATTTACAAACGAATATTATATAAAAAAATCAAATCCAGGCAAAAGTGTAAAGGAGGCGGTTGGATCGTGACACAAAACAAATCAAAAGGCAAAAGTTAACGGGGAGAGCTTGTATTATTTACCTCTTTTTATCGGAAAAATTACCTTATACTCAAGAAAATTGGTTTTAAAGGAAAAGAAATGTATCACAGGTTTGCACGAAGATAAATTTTATCGAAACTTATAGTATGGGCGGATACACGCAAGAGGTAGAATCAATAGGTGAGGTATAATGGAAATCGTCAAAATCCCCTTCATCTGGCAGGAGTTTCTATACTATGGATATACCACGGATATTCAACATCACTGAGAGCGCTCACCGCATCCACAACCCATTCACACCGGACAAGTTTGTCACTCTCGGTGCGGCACTGCGCCTGCAACAGGGCTCCCGGGTACTAGACCTCGGCAGCGGTTCGGGGGAGATGCTGTGCACATGGGCACGCGATCACGGCATCGTAGGCATCGG
>CAZDPK010000043.1:0-16801 GCA_964507335.1 uncultured Anaerolineaceae bacterium
ATTGAAGAACATCGTGTTAGTGATCGCATCCAGTAAAATTTTCGGTTCGCTCCCGGTCACTCCATTATTGCTTGAGGAAATCCTCGTCGAACTGCATGCCACAAACCTCTTCTTTATGGCACTTATAGGGGCAATCGGAATCGCTTATTTTCTCATGTGTTATCCTGAGGTGTAACGAAGGATCTTGTTACTTCAGTTCAAACTTCCAGCCGTTTATAGTTGATAAGTAAACTTTAACAAAATAATAACAATTCATTGAGCTATTTTTAACTAACACGGGTTAATATAATCATCGTTCGCGCAACTATTGTTTCTCTCCTTTCAAAGCGCGTGAACAGGATCGGATTGTGAAAAAACAATTTTTAGATCGAAACTAAAACAGTCGCAGGTGAGGCGGCTGTTTTAGTTTAAGCCCGAATTGTCAAAGGTAACATTCCGAAAATACAAGAACATATTGTTCGTTAATTACTATCGTGTGGAATTGCTTGGTCCAAGAGATTGCCCAGGTCTTCACGGAAGACATGGGTTGCCACATGGTCATAAGGTGTGGGGTCGCGGTTGATCAATACCAATGCTTTACCGTCAAAATAATGCAATAGTCCTGCAGCCGGGTAAACCACCAAAGATGTTCCACCCACGATCATCAGGTCTGCCCTTCGGATGGCACTCTCTGCCCGTAGCATCACCTGTTGATCCAAGTTTTCACCATATAGAACTACATCTGGTCTGATCATCCCATCGCAAACCGGGCAACGCGGAACCCCTTGTCTCGCCCACACTAATTCTGCTGGGTACTCGCGCCTACATTTCATGCAGTAGAAACGCTGCATACTACCATGGATTTCCAGCACGTTTTTAGACCCAGCTGCCTGGTGAAGCCCATCAATGTTCTGGGTGATCACAGTTACGTCGGGATGGCGGGCTTCAAGGCGGGCAAGCGCCAGGTGAGCCAGGTTAGGTTTTGCGTCCGGGTAGTAGAGGTTTTCTCGCTTGTATGTGTAAAATTCTTCCGGATGAGCGATCATAAATTGGTAACTTAACATCGTTTCCGGAGAGTAATTGGTACGCTGTTGCCGGTTATACAAACCCGTTGCAGAGCGAAAATCAGGAATTCCCGAAGCTGTCGATACCCCTGCTCCACCAAAGAAGACAATGTTTTTCACTTCGTCAATTAGCTTGGCGAGAATTCGGCTTTGGTCTTCCAAAACAAATCCTTTATCTATCTATTCTGAGTTTCCAGTTGTTGATCATCAGCATCACTGATAATTACCTTCCCCAATCGCTTTCCTATCCTGTTAAGGGGAGGAAGCCAGTTGACGAACAGTGCCACTGCGATGCCGATCAATGTTCCCAATACTCGTTCAACGGTATACGACAACGCATCTGTGGCGCCAACGCTGAGTGCAATAACAAGGTAAACAATCACGGTAATCGCCAGAGATCCTGGTTTTTTTATGGCAATCATTAATGCCATTAGCGGAAAAGAAAGCAAACCAATCAGAAGGAAAAACTGCAAACTTAACGGTGCTAATCCGAACCTGGTTATCAACAGGATTGCTGTGAGGTAAGCATAAACACCCGCAATTATCGTTCCAAAAGTTCTATCGACCGCCGCATTAAAAGTTGATTTCAAAGTTGGCTGCATACAAACTATGGTGGCAATACAGGCGTGGTAGGGCATACTGCTGCCACGATAGTACTCGATCACAAGGCATATAAGAATCGCAAGAGCGGTTTTGACCACGCGCATGCCGGGTGAATTTTTGATAAGGTAGTTGGTGATCCTGTGAACAAGATCAGTTGGTTGATCATCGCTTTTTGTTTGGTGGTTGTTTTCAGTTTCCATAATTGCATACCTCAAAAAGTTTGAATAAGATATACCACAAGGTGACAAATTGTGTTTTGAGCACGACCCGCGGATTCGCTTGATATAATTGTCCTGGAGGAACTATGCCCTATCCAATCGCTCATCCCAAAGTGTTAGAACGTGCCCGTCAGGTTATTGGGCTGAATCCAATCTTCCTGGATACCGAGACGACCGGTGTTGGTCTCTATGACCTGGTCATTGAAGTTGGTATTGTTGATCTTGAAGGAAATGTGTTGTTTAACAGCCTGATCAATCCAGGCAGGCCAATCCCGCAGGATTCAAGCAAAGTGCATGGAATTACGGATGAGATGGTGGCAGAGGCACCCTCCTTGAAAACGGCCTGGTCAGAAATTGAGGATATATTGCACGATCGTGCCATTGGGATGTACAACGCTGAATTCGATTATCGCCTGATGAAGCAATCGGCGGATAATGCCGGTCTGCCTTGGAGCATTCATCGCAACCAGGCATTCTGTGTGATGAATATGTTCGCTGCCTGGTATGGAGAGTGGAATCGGCGGGCAAACAACTTCCGCTCACAAAAGCTGGAATTTGCCGGCAAGTTCTGCGGCATCGATTTGCCCAACAATCATCACGCTGTCGATGACGCCAAACTTACCGCGGCTTTGTTGAAGTACCTGGCAGAATACGAGAAGAAATAGTAATCCCCTGATTTTGTCCTCCTGAAGCAATCAGGATCTTTACCTACACAAACAGGATTCTTCGCTGACGCTCAGAGAGACAAATTGACCTTAGCTCTGAGACGGGGTCTTGCCCAAATGACAATAGGTCTATTGTGTCTCTCAGTTTTTTTACCCCCTTACCATACTAATGACAGACAATGTAATTCAATCTGCCTGATACCCTTGCATCAATCCCATCGTTGTGATAATATGAATATATGAACAGATGCTCATATATATAGCATAGGAGAAACCGCATGACTGAGATATTAGATCTTGACACTGCCACTAAAATCGCCACCACTTTTAAGGGGTTGGGCGATGGCACTCGCTTGCGCCTTCTCTCCATTCTGCTCAACGGTGAAACCTGCGTGTCTGATCTGGCAGAGCAGACCGGCATCAGCCAAAGTGCAGTTTCACACCAATTGCGCACGTTGCGCAGTTTGGGTTTTGTTTCTACTCGCAGAGATGGTCAAAACATTTATTACTGTATCGATGATGAGCACATTGAAGGTCTCTTTAATCTTGCTTTGGCCCACAGCCATCACCTCGAAAATGGGAATTAACTATGGAATCCGAAACCTATCAAACAAATCGACCTGGAAAATTGACCTCCGAAAGTGGCGAAAGTGGTTGTGGATGCGAAACATGCGCACCAATTCGATTGGACTCTGAGAAACAAAGAAGAAAAACCTCCACTCTGAGTTTTAACGGCTTTTTCAGCTCTCTTTGGCAGTCTAAGGATCTAAAAATTGTCATTATTGGACTGTCACTCTTGTTGCTAAGTCTTTTTGCGGATCGTGTCGGATTGCGGCAGCCCTGGATTATGATCCTTCAACTGCTTCTGCTCCCGATTGCTGGCTGGCCAGTGTTCAAAGACGGCTTCCGCACCCTATTCCGTTATCGACGCTTTAATATGAACACGCTAATGTCGATCGCTTCGATCGGTGCCGTGGTTTTGAGCGAAACCTACGAGGCTATCATCCTTTTATTACTTTTTACTCTTTCAGAATCTTTAGAAGGCTACATCAACGACAATGCACGTGAGATCCTGATGGAATTTGCCGATCTTGCCCCAAAAACAGCCATTCTCGTGACCGAGGACGGCGAAGAAAACGTTGATGTTGAAGCCCTAAAGCCCGGTGACATCATCCTTGTCAGACCCGCAGATCGCATCCCTATGGATGGCATCATCCTGGCAGGCAGCAGTTCTGTTAACCAGGCTCCCATCACTGGAGAAAGCAAACTCATAGAAAAAACAGTTGGTGAAGAGGTAATCTCAGGCAGTATTAACGGTCAGGGCGCACTCCAGGTGCAAGTCAGCAAATATGCCAAAGACAACACCATCCAGCGCATCATCCAATTGGTCACTGAAGCCCAGGAAAACAAAGCTGAACAAGTCAAATACATCGATCGTTTTGCAGCAGTTTACACCCCCATCATATTCGGGGCGGCTGTTTTGGTGGCGGTAATCCCGGTCCTCTTTTTCAAGCAGCCCTTCTGGAACCTGGGTGATTCTTACGGTTGGTTGCATCGTTCGCTTTCCTTGTTGTTAGTGGGTTGTCCCTGTGCCCTGGTTATCAGCACCCCCATCACTATGATCAGCGGTCTCACGAGAGCAGCCAAAGCAGGTGTCATCTTTAAAGGCGGAATTTTCCTCGAAGGTCTATCGAACGCCAAGGTGATTGCCTTCGACAAAACCGGAACACTTACTCGCGGTGAGCCCGTTGTAAGCCAGGTGAAGGCGGTTGACTGTGAGGGCGATGCCTTTTGCCCGCGCTGTGACGACCTGGTTGCGCTTACCAGTGCCTTGGAAGCCCACAGCAGTCATCCTTTGGCGTCCTCGGTTATTGAAGAAGCCAACCGCAGGGGCGTTTCAACCCGTTATGCATCTGCCCAGGACCTGATGGTCCTGGAAGGAAAGGGTCAGACAGGTACGGTCAATGGTAAAACCGGCACAGTCGGCAGCCTGCCGCTCTTTTTGTCAGAGCATTCGACACCTGAAGAAATCGTCCAGGAAGTTCTTGATGCCGAGAACCGTGGCGAGAGTACTATGTTGGTTTGTGATGGCGACAGAGTACGAGGTTTTCTAAGCGTGGAAGATGCCATTCGACCAGGTGTCGAAGAGGTGATAAGCCAAATTAAAGCTCAAGGCTTGCGACCGGTAATGCTGACAGGTGATAACGCAGTGGTTGCTGGTAAAGTTGCTAAACTTGCTGGGATTGAAGAATTCCATTCCGCCTTGTTGCCGGAAGAAAAACTAAACTGGCTGACGCAGTTGAAGGAAATCTATGGAAACGTCGTCATGGCTGGTGATGGCATCAACGATTCGCCGGCATTGGCTCGTGCTGATATCGGCATTGCCATGGGTGGGGCAGGGAATGCCCAAGTTCTGGAAACTGCCGATGTGGTCCTGCTCAACGATGATCTTGAAAAGCTGCCTTTTGCCATCAGATTGTCCAAATTCGTCAACAGTCTTATCCGGCAAAACGTGGTTTTCAGCCTGGTTGTAAAAGCCCTGGTGGCAGTGTTGGCATTGATGGGTCTGACGCCTCTCTGGGTGGCAGTGTTAGCGGATATTGGTATTTCTTTAATTGTCACGCTAAATGGAATGCGAGCCCTCAGGTTCTTGCCGGCTTCTCAACTTAGCGCAACTTAAAAACAAGGTCCCATTCACCTTCAGCAACTCGCTCAGGTCTAGAGATCGTGGATGAAATTGTGATCCACGATCTTCCGGGTTTTAAGTTGTAGGGTTCGCCTGCCATGTAAAAACTGAAGGGCTGTGTGGCAGTTTCGGAAAACCAGGTCCCATAG
Organism: uncultured Anaerolineaceae bacterium; assembly: GCA_964507335.1. Taxonomy (GTDB): domain Bacteria; phylum Chloroflexota; class Anaerolineae; order Anaerolineales; family Anaerolineaceae; genus Mesolinea. The sequence goes on from CAZDPK010000043.1 coordinate 5,365, forward strand.
GTCAATTTGCCATCCCGAAGCAAGATTGCCATCTGGTTTGGGTCTCCTTCGCGCAAATTGACATCATAGGTGCTGCTGTTGTATTCGATGTAATTTGCCATAAGGAAGATCAGGTTTTCAAAAGCAATCGGAACCCCCTCGCTATCATAGGATGGTTCGAGTTTCAGATTGCCATTTGCATCTTCTACCTCTTGCCAAAGGTGATAACGACCCGTTTCGGAACTATAACGCCAGTCCATCACAGAGAAATCAGCATAAAGATAGCTGAAGCGGGTTGCCGCCTCATCCCACGAGTTGATCGGAACAGAAAAAGGCATTACTTTGAAAAGAGGTGCGGAACTTTGTGGTCTTTCCATTTTTGAGATATCGCGTATCGCAATAGTATTCGCGTAGGTTGAACCGCCTTGATCAACCGGTTGGGTACAGATGCCTGGACAGTCTGTGAAGCCCTGGTAAAAAACGCGCTCAGGAAGTGCATTGTCAAACACACCTTTGACCATCGTATCCACAGTTGATACCACCAGGTCACCCTGGTAATGCTGGGTCAGACGGGCATCAATCAGCCTGCCTGGTCCAAGGGGTCCAACCGATTCAGCATTGTTGGTGTAAAAAAGCGCCAGAAGTTGGTTGGTTTGTCCACCAGTGTAGTATTCGAAGATAATGTCAGCCTGGTTGATTTGCGAAAATGGGCGCACGCTGCGCGGCCAATTGAGCAGCTTTACCAGAAGAGGTTTTTGTTCCAAGAAATCGGTATCGCTCATTTGCAGGCCGGTCAAGGGATTAGTTGTATAGATAATTCTGGGTGTCACGTCCACTGCCACGGTTGGTGTGGCAATTGCCCAGGCAGTTGGTGAGGGGACCGGGGTTGGCGTGGCATGGATGGCGATTTGCGTCTGTTCGACCTCTGCAGAAAGCGCTGTCGCGCTTTTTTGCAAGGTCAATACAGGAGTGATGACTGGAGGATCACTCTGCGAGCGTGAAATTGCCCAGAAAAGGATCGACCCGCCAACAAACAGCCCCAAAATCAGCCCCCAGTTCCGCCATGAGAATTGACTGTCTTTACCCATCAGACTGATTTTATCACGGCGTGACATTTGAATCCGTAGCCTGTAATTCTTGATGTTTTACCTCGTCATTCCAAGAATGTACGAGTCAACCAAGCATCATGACGCATCAATTTCAGAGATCCTTCACAAAAATGCTCAAAATGAAGACCCACAACTCCATTTAATATCACAACCCTAAATCACCCTTAATTATGTTTTAAGGAGTCCTTAACCTTCGACTGCTAATATTATGGAGTTTGATTGAAAATGAAAATTAGAGGAGAATGTATGCAATATTTCAAGAAGTATCTTACAATCGGTTTTACCCTTTTTTTAGTTTTAGCATTAGTTGCTGCCTGTGGTGGTTCCAATGAAGAAGCAACCGCCGAAACCACCACCATTACTATGTCCGGTTCCACTACCGTCCAACCCTTGGCAGAAAAGTTTTCCGAAGCCTACGCTTTGGTAAATTCTAATGTGCAGGTTGACGTTCAGGGCGGTGGCTCAAGTGTTGGCGTCAAAGCTGCTGGTCAGAAAACTGCTGACATCGGCATGGCTTCCCGTGACGTCAAAGACTCTGAATTCACCGAATTCCCCGGTATCAATGTTTTCGCTGTTGCGCGTGACGGTATCGCCATTGTTGCTAACCCCGACGTCAATGTTGACAACTTGACCATCGAACAGATTCAAGGTATCTTCGGTGGCACTATTACCAACTGGAAAGAAGTTGGCGGCGACGATGCAAACATCATCGTGGCTTCTCGAGAAGAAGGCTCTGGAACCAGGGCTGCCTTTGAAGAGATGGTCCTCGGCGAAGACGTTCTTATGACTGAAAACGCCATCCTGCAGCCTTCCAATGGTTCCATTCGCACCACCGTTTCCACGACTCCGCACTCTATCAGCTATGTTTCTTTTGGCTACCTGGATGACACCATCAAGACCATCAGCGTCGAAGGCGTTGCCCCAACTGAAGCCAATGCTTCCAATGGCACCTATCCTATCGTGCGTCCGCTCAACTTGATTGTTTTTGGTGAACCCACTGGTGAGCTTAAAGCTTTCATAGACTTCATGCTGGGCGATGCTGGTCAAGCTATCGTTGTTGAAGAAGGTTACATCGCTGTCAAATAGGCATGACACAAGAAATAAACGAATATAATAATCAGGCGTCTCTATTCTTTAGGAATAGAGACGCTAAAACGATCAAGCAGCCCGGAGGCACTGAGTACCAGATGAGCGGACGAATGATTGCGGATAAAACCGTGAAGTACATCCTTTTCATCAGCGCAACTCTCTCGATTGTCATAGTTCTGGCAATTGCTTTTTTTATTTTCCGGGAAAGTCTTCAGGCGTGGTCAGAAATCGGCTTTAGCGACATTTTGTTTAAGGCGGTTTGGCGTCCTGGTCAGGACCAATATGGTATTCTGGCAATGATCGTAGGTTCTGTCGCAGTTACCTTTGGTGCCATTGTTCTGGGTGTTCCGCTGGCACTTGGCTCAGCCATCTTTTTAGGCGAGATTGCTCCCAAAAGCGTGCAGGCTATTCTACGACCAGCAGTGCAATTACTGGCTGGCATTCCTTCGGTCGTTTATGGTCTGTTTGGTATGGTAGTGCTGGTCCCATTGATTCGTCAAATCAACGTTCCCGGAAATTCTGGTTACGGGTTGCTTGCCGCCTCAATCGTTTTAGCGATCATGATCCTTCCAACCATCACCAGTGTCGCTGAAGACGCGATCCGGGCTGTACCCGATAGCTACCGCTCGGGCTCGCTGGCATTGGGTGCCACCACATGGCAGACGATCACAAAAGTGGTTTTACCAGCAGGGAAATCTGGTGTCATAGCAGCCATTATTCTTGGGATTGGTCGTGCTTTGGGTGAGACGATGGCGATGATCATGGTCATTGGTAATTCCGTTGTTTTTCCAAAACCTCTCACTGCAAATCCACTCACTTTTTACTTTTCCCAAGCCCGCACATTGACAGGAAACATCGCTGTTGAAATCAGCTACGCCACTGGCGTACATGAGAGCGCTTTGTTTGCGACCGGAGTAGTTTTGTTTGCATTGATTATCATCGTAAATGTCAGCGCGAGATGGCTTATCAACCGCCAGTCAAGCATTCCGACAACCAGGCAGGGCTAAAGATGATCAACGAAAGTCTTCAACCCATTCAACATAACGACGCGGCATCTCTTAGAAATCTGAAACTGCGCTTGGCTAATCAGAATTTTTGGTTTTCAATCATGTGGCTTGCTGGACTGGTCACCCTGGTGGTCTTGCTGCTGGTCGTTGGTTACATCATTCTGCAGGGCGGCAAATCCCTGAACTGGGAATTTCTCACCACTGCTCCAAAAGGAGGGCTTTCGGGTGAGGGCGGCATCTCCACAACCATAGGTACCACTGTTTACCTGGTTTTACTCACACTACTGATTGCCACACCTCTCGGCGTGGGTGCAGCCATTTACTTGATCGAGTATGCCGGTGAGCAAAGCTTGACCTCTGCTGTTTTGAGAATATTGATCTCGATAACCAATTTTGCTGTTGAAACACTGGCAGGAATCCCATCCATCATTTATGGGCTATTTGGCTATGCCTTGTTCGTCGCCACACTTCGGTTTGGCTGGTCGCTCCTGTCTGCCTCTTTGGCAGGTGCTTGCCTTGTCTTGCCCACCATCATTCGCACCACAGAAGAAGCCCTGCTCACAGTTCCCGACGATTATCGCCGTGGCAGTCTCGCCTTGGGAGCCACGAAGTGGCAAACGCTCTACCTTGTCGTGTTACCAGCTGCCATTCCGGGTATCATCACTGGAATCATTCTGAGCGTTGGACGAATAATCAGCGAAACGGCAGTCTTCTTTGTCACCCTCGGTGGCAATCATCGTCTGCCCACTTCGATCATGGATGGTGGCCGCACCCTGGCGCTTCACTTATACTATCTTGCCATGGATACCAATGCTTTCGACAAGGCAATGGGCACTGCCGCAGTCCTGATCATCCTGATTGTTTTGATCAATCTGGTTATCGACATCATCTCACGCAAACTAACCGCAAAAGTCCGCGGAGGAAAATGAACACAACAAAACTTGAAACTACAGATTACAACCTTTTTTACGGAAATTTTCATGCCCTCCGTGATATCTCCATCCAGGTACCAGAAAAGCAAGTGACTGCCCTCATTGGTCCTTCAGGTTGTGGAAAAAGCACCTTCTTGCGAACCTTCAACCGCATGAACGACCTGATTTCTGGTGTGCGTACAACCGGTGTTGTTCATATCGACGGGGTTGATCTTTTCGAGATTGACCCGGTTGCTTTGCGCCAAAACGTGGGTATGGTCTTTCAGAAACCCAACCCCTTCCCTAAGTCGATTTTTGATAATGTTGCCTACGGACCCCGGGTTACCGGCTTGCGCGATCACAAGAAATTGGAAGAAATCGTTGAATCAAGTTTGAGATCAGCTGCTTTATGGGACGAAGTCAAAGATAACCTGGGTAAATCCGGTTTGGCTTTGTCTGGTGGGCAGCAACAGCGCCTTTGCATTGCCCGGGCATTGGCGGTCCAGCCCAGCGTGATCCTCATGGACGAGCCAGCTGCCTCGCTCGATCCGATTGCAACCTTAAAAATTGAAGACCTGATCCACGACCTTTCGCAAAATTATACAATCGTGATCGTCACACATAATATGCAGCAGGCAGGTCGCGTTTCGGACTATACAGCCTTCTTTTACACTGATGAAACCCGCACAGGTCGCTTGGTCGAGTTTGACCAAACCACCACCATCTTCACCAATCCCAAGGACAAACGCACCGAAGATTACATCACCGGTCGTTTTGGTTAGCCATACCATCCGGTTTGATCGTTGCTTTCGGAATTGTGAAGCCTGCCCAACGCAGGCTGATTCGCCATAGGGATTCCTGCAGTTTTTGGGATCGCGCGACAGGAGAGGGATTTGCAATTTTGAATTCTTCGATGTATTTTCCTGTGATGTCATCGAATTTCGGGTTGGTTGCCAAATTGAACACGGTCATGGCACCGTGATGCACAGAAACACCCCAGGAAACAGGCAGCACGCGGATCAATTTCGTGCGAATGATACCGGGATGAACGCAATTAACTGTAATGTTATCTTCGCCAAGTCGGTTTGCCAATTCTCGGGTGAAGGGGATCATCAGCAACTTGGAGCGGCAATACGCAACCCAACCCCAGAAAAATCGTGATCTAGGGTCGCGAATATTCGTCCATACATAACGATGACCGATGGAAGTCAGATTCACGATCCTGGACGGTGTTTCACCGCCCAAAAGGGGTACCAGGGAGATTGTTAGTAGAAATGAAGAGATGTAATTCACCTGTAAAGTCTGTTCAAATCCATCCTCAGTAACTACTCTTTCTTTTGGATAGAGCCCGGCATTATTGACCAGGATATCAAGATGCCCAACCCTCTGCTTGATTTCTTCAGCCATTACTTTTACCTGGCTCAAAGAGGAAAAATCTGCCATTACCGTTTGGATTTTAACATTGCCTGACTCTGCTTTGATATCCTCCAGTGTTTTTGCCAGGCGTTCTGGGTTGCGACCATGTAAAACCAAACTCGCGCCAGTATGCGCGAACATCCGGCTCAACTCTTTGCCAATTCCATCGGTCGCCCCAGTGACCAAAACTTTTTTTCCAGATAAATCGGGATACTTTTCCATAGAAACAGTGAAAATTATAGCATTGGATGAGTCAAGTTGTACTAAACACTCGAAGACGCAGCAGGAATAGGAATATAATATTGAAATGGATCCGACAAACGAGTCAGAGCAAATTGACGTGTTGAAACCTTCTGAACCTGAAATTGATGGTCACAAGGTAGATAATCCACCAGAAAAATCACCCTTCAAAAAACTTCATAAAAATGTTTGGGCGGTGAGCATAACCAGTTTTTTGATGGACATTTCCAGCGAGATGGTCATCAATGTCTTGCCGCTATTCCTCTCAAACGTACTTGGCATCAAGACCAACATCATTGGTCTCATTGAGGGTATTGCCGAAGCCACCTCCAGTATTCTCAAGGTCTTTTCAGGCTGGCTTTCCGATAAAATTGGCTCTCGCAAATGGCTGGCGGTTCTTGGTTATGGTCTCTCTGCAATCTCAAAACCTTTTTTCTACTTTGCCAACAGTTGGAGATTTGTTGCCGGCATCCGCTGGACCGATCGGGTTGGTAAAGGCATCCGCACGGCTCCAAGGGATGCTTTGGTCGCTGATACGGTCGAGCCTGACCAACGCGGTCTCGCATTTGGATTGCATCGCGCTGCCGACACCGCCGGTGCTATGCTTGGGCTGCTCATCTCTGCTTTGTTGGTATGGCGCTTACAGGCAAGCGATGCCACCTTTCAGCAAAAAACCTTCCAAACCATCGTGCTGGTCAGCATTTTGCCTGCTGTTTTGGCTGTAATTGCTCTGGCGGTTGGCACCCAGGAGGTCAAGACTGGTCAAGTTCGAAGCGCACCAAAAATCACATTCAAAGGTTTGGGAAAAAGTTTTCTGACGTTCATTCTAATCGTTGGGATATTTGATCTCGGCAATTCATCTGACGCTTTTTTGGTCTTGCGAGCCCAGGAGCGCGGTATGAACGTGCTACACATTCTGTTGATGCTGGCAGTGTTCAACCTGATTTATGCCCTCATTTCCACCCCGGCAGGTATTCTCTCTGACAAAATTGGCAGGAAGAAACTGATCATCGCCGGTTGGTTGGTATACGCTTTTATCTACCTGGGCTTTGCCCTCGCCGATAATGCTGTCCACATCGCTCTGCTATACGTTGCTTACGGTTTCTATTATGGTCTCACCTACGGCACAGCCAAAGCCATGGTTGGCGACCTGGTGCCAGTGGAATTGCGCGGTACCGCATATGGCTCTTACAATGCGGTGCTTGGCATCCTCGACTTTCCAGCTTCCTTGATTGCAGGCGTCCTGTGGAGTGGGGTGGGTAGTTGGGCAGGCTTTGGCCCTTCAGCGCCATTCTTTTTCGGCGCTGGGATGGCGCTGATCGCCACAATTTTATTCGCCTTCTGGAGGCCAAAGCCCATCGAAGCGCTCTCTTCCTGAGCGTGTAGATATGTCACACTCCGTTGCGACAATTAGCGTAGCTGGCAAGGAAATTCTTTTCTTATCATCTATGAGCAATCGACTATCGTTTCCATAGGGGTATAATTCCCAATATATGAGAATTGGTGTTCTGGCTTATCGTTTTGATTATTACACGCACCTGCGTAACATAATCAATAAACTCCCGGAAGCAGAATATGTACCGGTTAAGGATCTTTATAGTAACCTGCGCAGAGCAGCCTTGTTTGCCAACCGCAGGCTGGGCAGAGAACTTTTTCCAACCTTTGACTTGAATAATCAGTTTGACGATTTTGAGTTAAACAAGGTTGACGTACTACATTTTTCTAATGGCATCAGTTACGGGCGCACCCCCTGGGTTTCTCATTTTGAAACCATGATCCCGCGCTTTTCAAGTTTGATGCAGCGCTATCACGGTAAATCAAAGGGTCCTTTCAAACTTACTCCTCTCGTTCAGCACGGCTTCAACGCGCTTCAATCCCCATCGTGCAAATGCATCATAGCCTGGTCAGAGTCTGCTGCAGACATGCAGCGTGACCTGCTGACAGAGTTGCCTTTTGAAGAACGAGAGACCATTCTAAAGAAGTTGATTGTCCTGCATCCCCCACAAGAAATAATCGTTGACCAGCCAGTGAAGCGACACTATGACAATTCCAATCCGATCCGGTTTATCCTGGTAGGGGCAGCCTTTTTCCGTAAGGGCGGCAGGGAGACACTGCTTGCCTTCGAGAAGCTTGTCAAGAAAGAACTGGCACCTATCCAGCTTGTTATCGTCAGTTCCCTTCGCCTGGAGCCTTACGCAGCCCGCGAGACTGAGTTTGACACATTGTGGGCAGTCCAATTCATTAATGAGAATTCGGACTGGATTGAATATCACCAGGACCTACCTAACGAAGAGTTGATGGAAATTATGAAGACATGCGACGTAGGGCTTTTGCCGACCTACGCCGATACTTATGGATTATCGGTATTGGAAGAACAAGCCTGCGGTATGCCTGTGATCACCACGGATGTGCGCGCTATGCCTGAAATTAACAATAGCGAGGTAGGTTGGATCATTCGCGTCCCCAAAAACGACCTGGGTGAAGCGCTCTATTCCACCGCCGAGGAACGGGAACGCCTTTCTCAGCAAATCCAGGCTGGTTTGGAAGCAATCGTTCGGAATATTGTCGCGGATCCTTCCATAATTTTCACAAAAGCCCTAAAGTCGATCGAACGCATCCGGGCGATGCACGACCCTACTGCCTATGCTCAAAAATTACGGGAAATTTACAGGGATGCCGTAGAAGAGTAAAACCGGATCCTATTCCTATTTACAACTCAATTTCCATCGAAGAGTAAAGTATAATAAAGAAAAACCCCCTACAAAGGAGTCTATTATGATCGTCACAACCAAAAAACTATTTGAACATGCCTATGGCAAATATGCCATTGGAGCGTACAACATCAACAACCTGGAACAGATTGTCGGACTTTTTAGAGGCAATCTGGACTCAGAGGCTCCTTTCATTATCCAAATCAGCAAAGGTGCACGTAGTTTTACTGACAAAGCTTTTTTGGAAGGTTTGATCCGTGCTGCCGATGAGGTCTATCCTGAGGCCATCTTTGCTGTTCACCTTGATCATGGCGATGAAGCCACCTGCTACGATTGTATCGATTCCGGCTTCTATAGCTCCGTGATGATCGACGCAAGCAGCCATCCGTTCGAGGAGAATATCGCCATCACAAAACGTGTTGTGGATGCTGCCCATGCTAAAGGCATCGTGGTTGAAGCCGAACTGGGCATGCTAGGTGGTGTGGAAGAGCACGTTTCTGTGAGTGAATCTGACGCCAAACTGACTGACCCAAATCAGGCACGCGAATTTGTCGATCGCACTGGTGTGGACTCACTGGCAGTCGCCATCGGCACCAGTCATGGCGCGTTCAAATTCAGCGGCACCCAATCGCTGCATTTTGACGTTTTGGCAGAAATCCAGAACCGCCTGCCTGGTTTCCCCCTGGTCATGCACGGTTCCAGCTCTGTTCCACAGGAAGAAGTTGAACGTATCAATGCCGCTGGCGGCAAACTTGCCGGTGCCAAGGGCGTAGACGCCACCCAATTCCGCCGGGCTGCTGAACTGGGTGTCACCAAGATCAATATCGACACTGACGGTCGCCTGGTATGGACACGTGTTCATCGTGAGTTCTTCCTACAGCACCCCGAAAAATTCGATTTGCGCGACCCCGGGAAAATCTTTATGGCAGAATACGCCAAGTTCATCGCCGAAAAGAACGATTATTTGGGCAGCTCAGGCCAGCTTCAAGGTGTGAGAGAGTTCCTTAAGGCCTAAGGTCTGTAATCCTTAAAATAAAATGAGCTTTGCAGACGCAAAGCTCATTTTTGTAATAGTAAAGCGCCTCTAAAAAGGCTGTAAGGTATAATTTCAACATTGAATTTTGGGAGTAAAAAATCATGACAGAAGAAAGCCCGACAAAAACAAATTTTATCCGTGAGATCATTGACGAACACAATCGCACCGGTCGTTTTGGTGGGCGTGTTCACACCCGTTTCCCACCCGAGCCTAACGGTTACCTCCACATTGGGCATGCGAAAGCCCTCTGCATTGATTTTGGTATTGCCGAAGACTATGGCGGGCTCACCAACCTGCGTTACGATGACACTAATCCGGTTAAGGAAGATGTTGAATTCGTCGACGCAATTAAAGCTGACATCCGCTGGCTGGGATTTGACTGGGGTGACCGTGAATTCTACGCCTCCGATTACTTCGAGCCCCTGTATGAAATGGCAATTAAGCTAATCGTAAAAGGCAAAGCTTTTGTCGACGAGCTTTCTTTCGACGAAATGCGCGAATATCGCGGGACCCTTACGGAGCCTGGCAAAAATAGCCCCTGGCGCGACCGCTCAATCGAAGAAAACCTTGACCTCTTCCAGCGTATGCGCGCCGGTGAATTCCCGGATGGCAGCCTGACCCTTCGTGCCAAAATCGATATGGCTTCCCCAAACATGAACATGCGCGACCCGGTCATGTACCGCATCCTGCACGCCGAGCATCATCGCACTGGCAACCAGTGGTGTATTTACCCCATGTACGATTTCGCTCATGGTCAGTCTGACTCCATTGAGGGCATCACTCATTCGATGTGCTCGCTTGAATATGAAAACCACCGACCGCTTTACGACTGGTTCCTCGACGAACTCGAGATCTTCCATCCACAGCAGATCGAATTTGCGCGCCTCAATCTGACTCACACTGTCATGAGCAAACGCAAATTACGCAAACTGGTCGAAGAAGGTCACGTTTCCGGTTGGACCGATCCCCGTATGCCTAGTCTTGCTGCAATGCGCCGGCGAGGTTACCCGCCCAATGCCATTCGGGAGTTCATCGACACGGTTGGTGTTGCGAAATCTGATAGCTTTGTAGAAGTTGAATTGCTTGAGCATATTGTTCGAGACCAGCTCAACCTTACCGCACCGCGCCGCATGGGTGTCCTTGAACCGCTAAAAGTAGTCATCGATAACTACCCCTCCGACCAGGAAGAAGAATTTGACGTCCTCGACTTTCCGCAGGACCCCGAAAACTCCGCCTCCCGGAAGGTGCCTTTTGGGCGCGTGATTTATATTGAGCGCAGTGATTTCGAAGAGACCCCACCCCCCAAATACTTCCGCCTTTCACCGGGACGCGAAGTGCGGCTGATGAACGCTTATTATGTCACCTGTACCGACCTGGTCAAAGACGAACACGGCAACCTGCTCGAAGTCCACTGTAGCTACGACCCCCAGACCCGTGGTGGCATGTCCCCGGATGGGCGCAAGGTCAAAGGCACCATCCACTGGGTGGCAGAAAAGCATGCCATAGAGGTTGAAGCCCGGCTCTACGAACAGATGTTTGCGGCTGATGACCCCGAAGACCTGCCTGAAGGCGAAACCTTTATGGACAATTTTGACCCACAGTCCAAGAAAGTACTACTGGCAAAACTGGAACCCTCGTTAGCGGAAGCTAAAGTTGGTGAAGTCTTCCAATTCGTGCGAAACGGTTACTTTACGCTGGACAGCGAAGACTCTAAACCTGGTGCTCTGGTCTTCAACCGCACAATCGGTCTGGTCGACAGCTGGGCAAAAATGCATAAGTGACGACAATTCATCTATTGTGCTGGTGTCTTGCGAAGCACCCCTACGCCGAAGGCGGTGTGGGCAAACCTCACATGCGATTTGACCAAAAGTTTCCAACTTAATAACAGACACACCCCCTCTCGCCGTTTCGCTGGAGGGGGTGGTTTTTTGGTCTATTG
>CAZDPK010000044.1:0-2322 GCA_964507335.1 uncultured Anaerolineaceae bacterium
ATTACACCTTATCCAGGCTATGAAACAGCAGCCTTGATCGGCACTTTCACCTTTACAGTACCCGACGGGTCGATTACTGACCTGAGAGGGAACGCGTTTGTTGGAAGCATTCTGTTGGAAGTTTTGAACGTGGCTCCAGTTGCATTGGATGACACTTATGCGACCGATGAGGACGTTGTGCTGAACATCGCCGCAAGAGGCGTTTTAGCGAACGATACTGATTTTGATCCGACCATCCTGACAGCGATCAAAGTAACTGACCCCGCCAACGGCACCTTGGTGCTGAATGTGGACGGATCCTTCACCTATACACCGGATCTTGATTTCAACGGCACGGATAGCTTCACTTACAAAGCTAATGATGGTTTGGCGGACAGCAATGTCGCCACTGTCACCATCACAGTTACCCCGGTGAATGACGCTCCGGTTGCCCAGGATCAGTCTGTGACTACTCCTGAGGACACCGCGCTGGATATCACCCTGGTTGCTACTGATGTGGATGGCAATCCGCTCACTTATGCCATCGTCGCCCAGCCTGCCCATGGTACTGTTACCGTGGTTGGTAATATCGCGACCTATACACCCGCTCTGAATTACCATGGATCGGACAGCTTCACCTTCAAAGCCAACGACGGCACAGTTGACAGCAACGTTGCTACGGTTACGATCACAGTTACCTCTGCAAACGATGCTCCTGTGGCAGTCGACGACGAATACGAGGTGGATGAGGATGGCTTCTTATCTGTTGCCGCACCCGGCGTACTGGAAAATGATACCGACGTCGATCTGGATAACATGGTCGTCACCGTGGTCAGCCCTGTTTCGCACGGCGAACTGGTCTTGTACGCAGACGGGTCCTTCACTTATACCCCCGAGCCTGATTACTACGGCTTGGATAGCTTTGTTTACGAATTGGTGACCTATCCCGCCATCCAGGCTGGTTGGACCGACGAGGCTACGGTTACCATTACAGTTCACCCGATCAATGATGCGCCTGTCGCGGAAGATCAGTCGGTGACTACCCCCGAGGAAACAGCCAAGGCAATCACCCTGGTTGCGACCGACATCGAAAACGATCCGCTGGTTTACTTGATTGTTGACCAACCAGCTCATGGTACTGTTACTCTGATCGACAATGTCGCGACCTACACGCCCGCTCTAGACTACACCGGACCTGACAGCTTCACCTTCAAAGCCAACGATGGCATGGTTGACAGCAATGTCGCCACCGTCACCATCACCGTCACTCCCGTCAACGATGCCCCTGTGGCAGTTGATGACGAGTACACGGTAGCTGAAAAGGACGTCCTGACCATTACTGCTCCAGGCATACTGGGGAATGACAGCGATGTGGATGGAGACACTCTAAGCGCGATCCTGGTTGATACCGTTCAAAACGGCACATTGATGCTGAACGTGGATGGGTCCTTAACTTACACGCCGGACGATTACTTCAACGGCACCGACAGTTTCACCTACATAGCCAGCGATGGCACATTGGAAAGCGAACTGGCGATTGTGACCATCACGGTCACGCCAGTCAACGACTGGCCGATCGCCAATGATGACTTCTACGAGACCATGACTGGCGTTTTGCTGGATGTTGCCGCTCCCGGCGTGCTGGCAAATGATGTTCTGCTTGATCCCGATGAGGTTGTTACTATTCAGATTTTGGACGCTCCTCTGCACGGCACATTGAGCATGAACGACGACGGCTCATTCACTTATACGCCCGATGCCGGCTTCATGGGAACGGACACCTTCCGCTACCAGGTGAATTCGGTACAGATCAACGCTGAATGGAATGACGATGCGTTGGTAACAATTGTGGTCAAACCCTACATGGGCTTGTTCCTGCCGATCATTTGGCGATAGAGCAATGAATTAGACTCGCATGCCGATCTGAGTTTGGCTCGCGGGAAATAGAAATAGAAGAAATCAGGCTGACTCTCGGGTCAGCCTGATTTCGTTTGGTAAATCAGCTTGTAAGTCCGTTCTATTAATGCGCGTAGCCATAATAAAGAAAAAGAAGGATAGACGATACATTCAGACAAGGTGCAGGGGAGTCCAGATAGATTTTTTGAATTGTCTGGTTTGTGCGAACTCCAGATCTCGATCAGTTAGATCGAACAGAAGTATGCCCCCAAAGCGAAGGGGGTTCCCTTCGTACTGCTGGGGCTCGAATGCCGTGCCTGCGGTACAAACAGCAGCGTCAACGGGTTCCTTCCGTACGGTTGGGGCTCGACTCCAGCCGCTACAATGCCAGTTATTATCGTTGATAGAGGGAGACACCCAGGCAGGTCAATAGGACCCCCCTCCGCA
>CAZDPK010000044.1:2422-15479 GCA_964507335.1 uncultured Anaerolineaceae bacterium
TATTATCGTTGATAGAGGGAGACACCCAGGCAGGTCAATAGGACCCCCCTCCGCATGGATTGGGGTTCCAGTACGGCAGGGGCATAAGCATCGCAGCCAATGCCATGTGGGGCAAGAAATGATGCGAGGTGGCAGTCTTCTTTTCATCTTGAAAAACAGACCTGCTTGCGCAACGCTCACCGGCGAAAAAAAGCAGGCTGCCATGATCTTTGTCCATCTTATTTCAATCCATCCTGCTAAAAACACCCACATAAGTTCTCACTGTGCCGCGGGGCAGGGGAGTTTGAGTTGGCTCTGGCCAATTCGCAATATCTAGTAATAAATTAAAAACAAATGCTTGCTTAAGCTCTTCTAAATAACTTACTACTAAAATCATCGGGTAAGTTAGAACAGGAGAAAAAATGAAAAACCATAAGACAATTACGTTAATTACACTAACAGTTCTGGCTCTGGTGTTAACCGCCTTCAGCTATAGTCCTTCCCAGGCAGCTTTCGACAGTGGTCGGGGTGGTCCTCCCAATGGACGTGGTCGGCAAGTGAACTCAGCTCAGAATCCAATAACTGCAGCCCTGTCAGAACAGGAAGCGGCAGATCTTGCCTTAGCGATCCAGGAAGAATACACCGCCATGAACACCTACCAGGCTATCATGGGTGAACTTGGAGAAATTCAGCCGTTTTCCCGAATCGCTCGCTCTGAACAACAGCACGTGAACGCGCTTATCCGTGTGGCGCAGCGTTTTGGGGTTGAAATCCCCGAAAATGCCGGTTTGATCGCTGACATCGAATGGACTACCTTTGCAGAAGCCTGTCAACTGGGTGTGACTTTTGAGCAGATGGACGCTGATCTTTATGACCAGTTGCTTCCCAATACGACCAATGCGATGCTCATTCGGGTTTACACTAACCTGCAGCGTGCTTCCCTCAACAATCACCTGCCCGCCTTCGAAGCCTGCAATCCGTAAACAACAATAATCAATAACCCTGGGATACAATTACATATCCCAGGGATTTGTTCATTAAGGAGAAAAATGGAGTTATCCAAGCCTGTTAGAAAACCAATCAAGCGCCGCAAAGCATTTACGACCCGCAATTGGGTGCAATTATTCTTCTTTATCCTTATCGCGCTGATCTCGATCAATCACACCCTGGCAGAAGAAGGGAAAGGAATTGCATTTCTTTCTTCCGCCTCATTACATGCGCTTTGTCCGTTTGGTGGCGTTGTCAGTCTTTACCAATTTATCACTACCGGCACTTTCGTTCAAAAAGTGCACCAATCTTCCTTGATTCTGATGATCATCGGCATTGTGCTGGCTCTTTTTGCCGGACCGGTTTTTTGCGGCTGGGTGTGCCCATTGGGTACTTTTCAGGAGTGGATCGCCAAACTCGGCAGAAAGCTTTTCAAAAGACGCTACAATCATTTCATTCCAGCAAAAGTTGACAATGTCCTGCGTTATTTGCGTTATGTCGTGTTGATCTGGGTAGTATTCATGACTGCCAAATCGATGACACTCGTATTCGCCAACGTGGATCCTTATTTTGCCCTTTTCAATTTCTGGAGCAGTGAGGTTGCCATTGGTGGTTTGATCGTGCTGGGGCTTACTATCATCACATCGCTGTTTGTTGAACGTCCCTGGTGTAAATATGCCTGTCCCTATGGCGCATTCCAGGGGATTTTCAACCTATTCCGCATTTTCCGTCTACGGCGTAACGCCACCACCTGCATCGATTGTAAAGCCTGCGATAAAGCCTGCCCGATGAATATTGAGGTCAGCAAGCTGTCTGTAGTTCGCAATCACCAGTGCATCTCTTGCATGGAATGCACTTCGTCCGCTCATTGCCCGGTACCTGCAACGGTGGATTTTGTCGTTGGAGGTGAAAAATGAAAATCACACCACGTCTGATGGCAATCTTCGTTGTTGTTGTGTTGTTTGGCGGGATTCTGGTCTCCATGGTTTTGGGGGAATGGACCACCAAAAATACCAAGGAGCCTCTAAAATTTAGTGAGGGCGAATTTGCTGGAGAATACAACCCGGCTGATATCCGTGGATCGTACACTTTTGGTGATGTTTCTCGTCTTTTTGATATTCCACTTGACCAGCTTGCGATTGCTTTCCGAGTCACGGAAGCAGATGTCGCTGCTGTTTCGCTCAAAACGCTCGAAGAAAAGTTTGTCCACCTGGATGTGGACCTGGGAACCAGCTCTGTCAGGCTATTTGTAAACCTATACAAAGGCTATCCTGCCGACTTCAGCGTGGAAGACTCTTTTTTGCTTCCAGAAGCGACTGCACTCCTCAAAGAAACAGTATCCCTTGCCCCGGATGCATTAACCTATCTCGAAAGTCATACTGTCAACGAAGCACAATCGCTTCTGGCACCTGAAATACATATCAAGACGCAAGAATCCGGGTCTGTTCCCGTCAGCACGCCCCAGGTTACGCCTGCTGGTGGGGCAGGAAACCCCGGCGGAGGTTCAGGTACACCCGATCCTGACCACACACCGGAAGCCAACAAAGTGGCTGGTAAAACAACCTTCCAGAATCTTTTGGATTGGGGTGTCAAACAAGAGGATATTGAAACGACCATCGGTCAGCCTCTGCCCTCAGCAAATCTGCTTATCAAAGACTGGGCGACTTCCCAGGGGGTAGCATTTTCAACCTTGAAGGTTCAATTACAGGCATTGGTGGATGCGGTAAAGTAGAATTATGATGTTTGGATCTTAAGATTAGAAGAGCCAGGGAAAACCTGGCTCTTGTATTTGGATTTCTGTTAACAATGCCTGCTCGTGGGCAGGAGTGTGGACTATCAGCGTAAGATCAAAGGTATGAACAGGTACGTCAGGGAATTTTCCAATTCAAACGCACCGCTATCGCAGGTGATTCCCTGCGGGCGTTTTATACCGCGCTGGTCTGTTCCAACACCTGCAGCGCATGTTGCAAAGTCAATAGCCGGGCTGCCTTCCAGGAGTGGGAAGGTGGGCGTGTTACCTGGTTCGTGAACATCCAGAGAACCAAGCATTGGGTCGACTGGCATACCAGAATTACCGACCAGATCACTGGGCAACCAACCAGTTGAACCTGTCTCATCTCCAATCAGGTTGCCACCCAACGAAACGAAGCTTCCCTTAACATCCGGCCACTTGACGTGCTCGGAAGGCTCAGTGAGATCGGTGTTGCCGGCAACGATGGAATTCTTCAGATACACTTCGGCACGATCGATATAAACACCTCCGCCGCCTCCCCAGGCTTCGGTCTCATAATTCTGATTAGCAAGATTCCCCGAAACAGTTACATTCACCAGGGTCAGCGTGGTGTCATCGTAAGCCAGAATGCCGCCACCGAAGTTGTTGGTAACGTTGCCCGAGATGGTTGAATTGGTAATCGTCATGATCGAGTCATCGATAAAAATGCCAGCTCCGCCTACAGTACCAGTTCCATGATTTTCCACAACACTGCAATTGGTCATAGCGACGTCTGCTTCATTGGCAGAAATGCCTCCTCCAGCATAAGATACAATGTTATTGGGTCCAATCACGCAATCACTAATAGTCAGAGATGCATCTTCGTCCACATACACACCACCACCCTCTGAAGCGCGACCATCCCGAATTGTGACCCCGGAAATGCTAGCGTCCATGGGATCGTCATTATTATAGATGTGGAAGACTCTGAAACCATCCTCGGGATTCATTTCAGGGTCTGTGAATCCAGCGCTGATACTCAGTTGGTCGGCTCCCGGACCCTGGATGTGGATATTCTTGTTGATCAGTAGTTCACCACCGCCAGCCCAGGTAAGGGTAATCGTGTTGGGGAGAGCAAGCGTGAAATCTATAGTATCTCCAACCTGGGCATCTGCGACCGCCTCCCGCAGGCTACAGTGGGTATCGTTACAGCCATCCACATCGACAATGTCGTCATTCACGTTGACATGCAGGCTGGTTGGCGTGTGAAGGGTGAGTGTCATCGTAGCGGTGTCAGAATCCTGGTGGGTATCATTGGTGTGGAAAGTAAATGTGTCTGATGTGGCGATGGTACCCGGGAAAGGCGTGTAAGTAAGGGATTGACCCCAATAGGCACCAATCATGTTCCAATTCCCATCATAATAGTATTCGTGGACAAAAGGATCTCTTTGAGCTTGAAGCGTTCCATATTGGGGCGGGGTATCAATGATGAAGGTCAGGTCGTCCAAAGTATATTCGTAGACGTCCATATCAGAGCCATAAATGCTGATCAAACTTGGCTCACTGTTGTGGACAACAGCCGAACCATCATGAGCAGTAGGTGGCTCATTCTCATCAAGCCATAAATTGATCATGGCTGGATCTGAGGTGTGACCGTCATCATCGCTCACAGTGAACTCAAAATTATCACTCCCAACATAAAGCGGGGTCTCAATCGTAGGAGTAAAGAGAACAGTTGCCCGGCAGACCATCATGCCTGGCATGTACACCTCACTTGTGCAACCAATGAAGCTTAGCTCTGACAATGAGCCATGATTGGGGGTGGTGCTGATGTTGAACTGAAGTGATTCAGTGCCCAAAGGAGCCATACCAAACAAGGTTATAGACGTTGGCAACGAATTGGAAGCCAGTTTTAAGAAATTACCTTCCGCATAAACATAGACGACTGTTTGGGACATCATTCCTTCCGCACTGGCACCTTCATCATCGGTTACAGTAACTTCGATCTGGTACTGCCCGACCGCTTCATAAACATGAGGTGGAAAGCCACACTCCCAATTTCCATTGCCAGGGTATGTTGTATCGGTGGATCCGTCGCCCCAATCAATTTCGCAAGTAAAAGATCCGGGACCGTCATAATCATAAAAACCAACTTCAGCCTCAACAGGCGAACCCGGGAATGAAGGATTGGGGAAATTCCAGGAATATTGAATATAGGGAGCGCCATTTGTCACCGTTACCCATTGT
This sequence comes from uncultured Anaerolineaceae bacterium, assembly GCA_964507335.1. GTDB lineage: Bacteria > Chloroflexota > Anaerolineae > Anaerolineales > Anaerolineaceae > Mesolinea. Next base: position 7,347 of record CAZDPK010000044.1, read on the forward strand.
TCATCATAAAGAACGATATATGTGGGGTCGTAATCTGTCAAGGTCAGGCAAACTTTGTGATCCCCTTTACCATAGAATGCTATCGTCTTTTGCTGCTCATTTTCCCATAGTGTATTAGTGCAATCCCCATCCGGATCGTATCCGTAAGACCATGTGTAAAAATTGATATCCGGTATACTCACAAAGGTAGCCTGCTGCCCTGAAGCGGGATTTGTGGGTGTCCAGGTGAAAAGGTGTTCGGGATAGACCATCAGGGAATAGGTGAAGGTCTGATCAACCCCGGCAGCATCGATGGCACGGACAACGAGATTCTCGAATAGTCCTGCTTCAGTAGGAGTGCCAGTGAAAGCGTCATTGGTAAAGTTGATTCCTGTAGGGAGGGTGCCGCTGTCCAGGCTGAGGGTGTAAGGTGCGGTTCCACCCGAGACAGTAATGGGTTGATCATATGCTACGTTTTGACGAGCAGAGGCAAGTAGATTGGGAGTAAAGATCAGCTCCGGATCAACTACGATGGTGTATTCCCGGGAGCCTTCCGACCAGCCTGGGCCTTCTACATAGGCTGTGAACGTGTAGCTGCCGACCTGGGGGCTATCCCATTCGATCCCGCCAGTGTTGGAGAATAACGAGAAATCGGCTGGCATGCCGCCGGAGGATGAATAAAAGTAATCCGGATTGTTGTAGGGGTCTTGATTAATTGGTGAGAGTTGTTGAGTGTAGAAATGCCCTGCGAGAGCGTTGGGAAGCGTTTCGGGCAGGATAGTTATAGGCACAAACTCACATATCGGCACGCTGGCAGGGGGAGTAGAATCATGCTCATCGCAGCCTAATACTGGAAAACCGAGATAGTAATCGTCATTGGAACAGGGATGGTGCGGCCCTGCGCCTTCATTTTGTCCAAACCAGATCCAGGGGATGGAGACCGTCTCCGTGTTTGTCGCTCCGGTGCTTACATTCCAGCAATATACGCCGGTGCAGTGATCCGGACTATTCTGGACCCGCCCATCGTCAACCTCCCTGCCATAGGGACCGTCGGATTGCCATAGACCGCTGACCGATCCGCCATTGGTGCAGCTCTGCGAGATGACCTGAACACCAAGCTGGCCTACATCCCAGTCATTTGGAAACTTCATATACACAGCAGAGGTATCCTCGCCATCCGTTGTTGTGGAATCGAGACTAAAACATAACTTTTGCGAATATTCATTGGGAATATAACAAGTTGCGCCAATTCCTCCCGCGCCTGGCGCAAAGGTGACGCTGGAGCCGCCCACGTCTGCAATTGCAGGAGAACCACGTACAGCAAAAATAATTAGACAAATAGCGAAAATAATCCAAAAATAAACATGTATACTTTTCCGATGTGACATTTCCGAAATTCCTCTTTCTCTCCGGAAGCCCAACAGTGAGCTATCCAAAATTTCTATTTGACGGCAACAAACATTGCGTATTTCAAGAAAGATAAACCCTTTACTAAGGACGACAGTACAACAAGATGGCACTGCCATAAACGGACTATTTGGATGATTAAGTGAAAAGTTAAACGACTTTGGTTGTCTTGATTAGCACATACCAAGCTGAATTGCCCTTAGCGGCATCATACGAACGACGAACAGAAAAATTGGTGACGAAAATGGAAAGAAATGGGAAAGAATGCTCATCCCCTGAAACGATGCTTTTTCCGGGAGTTGGGGGATAGCCGAATGACGATTAGGAGTCATCCTGGCAGAACCGGAAAAAATTGATTGGATTTCGACAACTTCTAACATGTCTTGCTCCAGATTGGTGAGATTAATGATAATTATACAACAAAAATAATTTCGCGTCATAAATGTGGAAAAACGGGAATATTTTCGTGATTGTGACTGCTTACAGGCAGAGTATCAACTCCGGGGAGCGCGGCTTGCTGCCGCTGATCAATTACTCCATTCAAAACTTATCTTCCTGATATCCAATCGATTTCAAAACAAAACTGCGCACAGCCGCGGTCTTTTGCCAGATCACTGCATACCACCTCTCGAGGAACACCGGCAAAAGTTCTCGCGGTGACTGTAAAGTTGCGGGAGAAGGTTAGGTTGGAATATTTGCAATCTCCCCTATCGTTTAGAAAGCAGGCAAATCACAAACAATTATGCGGCTTTTGGCTTACGGAAAAGTAACCGCAAGAAAAGAATGAAAGCGATCAGGATGGCACCTGCGGTGACGAAGAATTGCATGTCAAGGAAGCCATTGGTGTAATCGCCCCACATGCTCCAGGGCCAGCCAATCATATCAAAGGGGATGGCTACAAGAGGAGAGAACACGATCGCTTTTGCATCCAAAAGATCCTGAAAATAACCGGACAGTGAATAGACCAGACCGATCAATAAATAGGCGATGATGATAAACCAAACAATCTTGCCAAAGGTGACTTTGCGTTTCATTGCTGCCTCCCAGATTTTGATTGAATAATATTGATTATCTCATAAATTATGGCCGATTATACGGGTGAGAAAGATCGACACCTTCATCGCAGCCCTGTTTTGTTCCTGAAATTGATGTTTAATTACCTCTGAATGAATGGTATGTACTTGGTGAAAAATTGCTGCGCCAGCTTTATGAAAAATACCTGATCGTCATTTCTATCATCGCGTTCGACATACGCGATCGAAACAAGTCCGGCGTCATCCACGGAAACAGCTGTGTCAAGACCATCATAAACAAACGACGGGCCCAGGTCCACAATATTACACTGCCATAGATTGGCTTGGGTGTCCTGAGCACAGTTTCCTGAGGTCATTCCATAGGCGGATGCTGGACGGGCAATCTTCAGATGCGCCGGCACACTGAATTCAGAAGCATCCATATAGGCGATGACTGGTCTGTTTTCCTCGTCAATCGTCAGAGAAATTCCGTAAGGCAAATTAACCTCGTTACCGATGTCGTCAATCACAAAACAGTTGAAGGCTGGGTTGGTGCAGTTTCCACCCCCTCCAAGCACAACCTGAGCCAGCTTCAATTTACCCAGGGTTTCATCGTAATAAGCCACCTTCATTGGGTCAAAGGAATTGTCTGATGCATGCAGCGCCGCATATTTGCCAATATTTGCACCTGGACTTGTTCCCTCGTCAATCACTGAACAGAACCAATTACTCGTTTCCGAATTTGGACAAGTGCTGCCACCTGCTCCGGGAGCGTATCGGGCATGCGTTAGACCGCCAGTGGGATCGTGGAAGACGATATGGACCACATCTCCATCACTGTAGTCCATGCTAATATGGCTGCCATAGAAACTGAGGAATGAATCTGATGACTCTAACGCTATTCGTTGGCAGCTCCAATCATTTGATTCGCCGCAATTCCCACCTGATAGCACTTTTTGTGCAAAATTTACGCGGCCAGTATATGTCGAAAAAGGAAAGGTTTGAGTTGAAATGGATTGATAGGCTATCAAGGGGGTTTGATCGGGCAGGAATTTCATAGAGGTATACAGCCCGGAGGTGATATCGCCTGCTGTAGTGATGGTACTGATGGACCAGTTGCAGGTACCCATGATGTTTTGCTGACACTCAGCGTACTTTAAGACGCCGTTGGTATTATCAAAATAGGATATGCCTATCAAGGTGTAGGGAAGGTCCAAACCTCCGGGCACCACATAGATCAGATCGAGAGAGTTATATCTGCCCATATCACCCTCACTGTCCACAGTCTGACACTTCCATTCCTGGTGGAGACCACAGTTACCAGTTCCAGCTTTCACATTGTATGCCAGTTTCAGATCATCATTTGTACCATCGTAATAGCTGATATAGAGTTTCCCGTTGGGATGGCGCGCCATGGAAATATGGGATGTGGAAGTTGCGGGATCCTGTTCGATATAGCTAAGTGTAAAAGGTTCGCCAGCGGTTGTTTGAGGTTCATTCAGCGCGCCAGCAGAATTTGGCGTAAACAATAAAATGATGATGACAACTGGATAAAGTAGATGTTTTAGGGACATGGTTTCCTCCTAAATCGACAAATCTGGATATTGCAACTGAAAATGCATGGCACTCCATGAATTAACGGATCATTAATCAGGAAACTAATTTTCATGTAGATATAAAAATGTGGAACTGATAAACAAAATTATACACTCAAAATTTCAGGCTACCCAAACACGACGCACGCGTAGGATGGCAGCCAGAGGCTGCCACTTTCTGCATATTCTGCTTTGCCAAACAGAATGTTTTTCTGATCCAACAGGTGCTGTTTGACGACCCACTCAGGGATTGCGTGGTCACGTTCACTAAAATTTGCCAAAATCAGCACTTCTCCGTTCTTATTGAGACGGGAGAACCCCAGGACAGACCTGTTTTGGGTGTCGAGTACCTCCAGTTTTCCCCCAGTAAGGGCTGGCAGGGCTTTGCGCAGCTCGATCAAGTCGCGTAAACCTTGAAAGACACGCCCAGCAATGGTGCCTGTATCCGAGCGCTGTGAATAGCGCTTTAGGTCGGCAGCCGGGCGATGCACCCAACGGCTGTCGTTCTTGTGTTTAGGGTCCTCCAGGTAGCCGTAGTCGTTCAGGGTAGCGATTTCATCTCCCAGGTAGATCAGAGGGACACCGCCGGCGGTCATGACCACAAAATGCAGCAGGAGAATACGTTTGATGGCTAACGCCACTTCTTCTGGTCCTTCTTCTGCCAGAGCTTTTTCAAGCCCCGCCAATGACGCGCAGGTACCAGAAATTCGGCAATCGCCTGTTTTGAGATTTTCCTGAAAGGGAACCCCGCGGGCAAAACTGCCTGTGAAACGTCCCCGGTAAAACTCGTTCAAAAATCGGCGGTGGTCGTAGCCATTGATTCCCAACCTGGCTGCATCGTCATCCGAGAAAGTCCAACCAATGTCATCGTGGCAGCGTACGTAGTTGACCCAGGCTGTGCCCTGAGGAAGCGCAAACCGCTCCTTCAGTGCTTGCGACAGTAAATTCACCTCACGTGTCGCCAGGCTGTTCCAAAGCAGCGCCATCAACAGGGGGTTATAGGAAAGCTGGCATTCTTCGGGCGAAATATATTTGATCACTTCATCCGGATGCACAATCGCTTCAGATTTGAAGAGGATGGAGGGGGCAACCACACGCGTAATGGCATTGAAGCCCTGCAAGATGGTATGCGCTTCCGGCAGGTTCTCGCAGGAGGTGCCCAATTTTTTCCAAATAAACGCTACCGCGTCCAGCCGGAAGATCTCCACTCCCTGGTTCGCCAGGAAGAGCATTTCTTCGCTCATGCGGTTAAAAACCACCGGGTTGCTGTAATCCAGGTCCCATTGATAGGAGTGGAACGTAGTCCAAACCCAGGAATTTATATCTTCAAACCAGGTAAAAGCGCCCGGGTGTTCCTCCGGAAATATCTCTCTCAGTGTTTTTTCGTAAAGGTCCGGCACAGTCCGGTCCGGGAAGATGCCGTACATGTCGCGGTAATCGGGATCACCAGCTTTGGCTCTGAGCGCCCATTCATGTTCATCAGAGGTATGGTTGATTACCAAATCTAAAACCAGGCTGATGCCCTGATCGCGCAGGTCACGGGAGAGTTGTGCCAGTTCTGCCATCGTACCCAGAGGCGGGTGAACCTCCCTGAAAGAGCTGACAGCGTAACCGCCATCATTTTCGGTCTCCGGCATCTTAAAGAGAGGCATGAGATGCAGATACGTCAGACCAAGTTCTTTGAAATAGGGGATCTTAGCCCGGATCCCGTGCAGGTTGCCTGCAAAAAGATCCACGTAACAGACACCGCCCACCACCTGGTTGGATTGGAACCAGAGGCCGTTTGTCTCCCGCTGCAGGTCAAGTTCGCGTAAATCCGCAGGGCGCTGGAAAGAGGCTTGTGCCATGCTCTTCAGCAGGTTTTCAAGGTGAAAGATCATGTCATAGCGTGAGCCATAAAGGAGATGGTATAGCTGAAACAGGTGAAAAAATTGCTCTTCCAGGCGTTGGATAAAAGTCTTCCAGGCTTGCGCGTCCTCTTTGATGGAGGGCGCAAATTCCTTTTCCAAATTAGGCAAAAGACGTGCCAATACCCGGTTGGATTCCACATTAAGGTCAATAATTCCAGCTTTCATAACTGTTGCTCCTTCACATGATTTGCCAGTGGTGGTGGTGGTTGACATTGCATAGCGCTGCTGACTTCCCTGAGTTGAAAACTGCCAGGAAGAAAGCCCGTCTGCGAGTTTTTCAGCTCTTCCCCCAGAGGCATTGCCCTCAAATCAGAATAGCATTGCTTCAGAATCTCGTTTGAGGCATCGCCCATGCAGATCGCTCCTTGCAAAATTTTCTACTGCTTGTCTGATCCCAAATAGCCAGGTTGTGGGGCATTTGGACCGGAAGGGGTGTTAGGCTTATCACCCACAGGCTGCAGCCAGAGGAAGCCATAGGCAGGCAGGGTATAGTCACCGGGTAGAATCGTTGCTCCGGTCAATAAATCAACAAACATCTCTGCCGTTTCCGGGATCCAGCCGCTCACAGGTACATCGCGCAGGTTGTTGAGCACCACGATACGCCTGCCCTCCCACTTACGCTGATAGACAACCACCGCCTTGCTCTCAAAACTGAAAGCTCTCCAGCTAAAATCGCCTCTTCCAAAGACCGGGTGCTGCTTGCGGATTGCGATCAGGTGGCGCACCTTGTTCAAAAGCGAATGCGGGTCAGCCTCCTGGGCAGCTACGTTCACTTGTTGGAAACCATAAACGGGATCGGATAAGACCGGGGCATACAATTTATCTGTAGAAGCGTCCGAAAAACCGGCATTAGGGCTGGCGTCCCATTGCATCGGTGTGCGCAGTCCATTCCGATCAAAGAGCGCCACATTATCTCCCATGCCAATTTCATCACCGTAATAGAGGAAAGGAGAACCCATCATAGTCAGTAGCATCGAATGCAGAAGCAAGATTTTCCGCTGGTCGTTGTCCACTAATGGCGCCAACCGCCGGCGGATGCCCATGTTGATGCGCTGTTTGGGGTCTTGCGCATAGGTATTCCACATCCATTGACGCTCTTCGGGCGTGACCATCTCCAGTGTCAGCTCGTCGTGGCAGCGCAAAAACGTGCCCCACTGGCAGCCTTCCGGCAGGTCAGGCGTGCGCGCCAAAATCTCTTCGATGGGGGTGCGATCGCCCTTGGCAAGTGCCATAAATAGGCGCGGCATGAGCGGGAAATGGAAATTCATGTGCATTTCGTCGCCGTCGCCAAAATATTCAATCACATCCTCAGGCCACTGGTTGGCTTCGCTGAGCAGCAGGGTTTCAGGGCTGTATTCGTCCACGAATCTCCGCATTCGTTTCAAATATTGATGAGTTTCAGGCAGGTTCTCGCAATTGGTGCCCTCGCGCTCGAACAAATAGGGTGGGGCATCCACCCGCAGACCGTCCGCACCGGCATCGATCCAGAATTTGACCACATCCAGCATGGCTTGCTGCACCTCTTCGTTGTCATAATTCAAATCGGGCTGGGTGGAATAGAAGCGATGCCAGAAATATTGCCCGCGCAGCTCGTCGAAAGTCCAGTTGGAGGTTTCGGAGTCAGTGAAAATGATGCGCGCCTCCTGGTATTTCTGGTCGGTCTCGGACCAGACGTACCAATCGCGGTATTTAGCGTGGTCGGGATGATTAGGGTCGCGCGATGCCTGGAACCAGGCGTGTTGATCGGAGGTATGGTTAGGTATGATCTCGACCACAATGCGCAGGTCGCGTTTGTGGGCTTCATCCATCAGAGTTCTGAAGTCATCCATGCTTCCATAAGCGGGGAAAATGTCACAAAAATCACTGACGTCGTAGCCATCGTCGCGCAATGGAGAAGGCATAATCGGCAGCAGCCAGACCGCGTCCACACCCAGGCTTTTAATGTAGTCCAGTTTGCTGGTCAGTCCGGGCAGGTCACCCCAACCATCACCGTCGGAATCTTTGTAGGCGCGGGTGTTGAGTTCCATGAAAACCGCGTCTTTATACCAGGGTGTTTTTTGTGTCATGTCGTTCTCCAAAAATTCATTATTCCATCACCAATCCTTTTATGTCGAGATTATGGTAAATGGGGGCCTCTTTTTGTACGGAACGGGCACCGACCGTTCCAATTGCTTTTAAGAAATTCCGTTTACGGTTGAGGCAGGCCTCAACCCTACTTTTACTACTCGC
>CAZDPK010000045.1:0-15391 GCA_964507335.1 uncultured Anaerolineaceae bacterium
AATACGAAAAATCCTGTAGATGGAAAGAGGTTGATATGAGTTGTTGCTGCACTAATAAGGAAACGATTTCCTGTGAAAATGCGCCTGCCGCAATTGGTCCCTATTCCGTGGCTGTTTCCACCGGTTCACTGGTCTTTGTCTCAGGTCAGTTAGGTTTGGATAAAGAAACCGGGGGGTTGGTCGCCGGAGGGATACAGGCTCAAACACGCAAAGCTCTTGAAAACATGAGAGCTATCCTCGAAAGTGCTGGTCTAAGTATGGATAATGTGGTGAAAGTAACCGTATTCATGCTCGACATGGGTCAATTTGCGGACATGAATGCAGTTTATGCCGAATTCTTCACCAGCGATTGTCCTGCCCGTTCTGCCATCCAGGTTGCAGGGCTTCCGAAAAATGGTATTGTTGAAATCGAAGCCATTGCCGTGAAACCGCATGACCATGAAGATGAGAATTGCTGTTGCCAATAAGAGGAAACAGGGTAATTAACATTCAATGAATCTGCTTGTGTCCGTGATCATTCCATGCCGGAATGAGGAAAAAACCATACACCTTGTGCTGGAAGCCCTTTATCAGCAAAGTTTTCCACTCCAAGAAATGGAAGTGGTTATTGCCGATGGTCTTTCCACAGATGGTACCCGGCGCGCGATCCATGCCTTTAGCGAAGCTAATCCGGCTCTGGTTATTCGCTTGGTCGACAACCCCCAACAAATCATTCCAACCGGTCTGAATGCTGCTATCAAAGCCTCCAAAGGCAATTTGATCGTGCGGATGGACGCGCACTCTCTCCCTAACCCAGACTATGTCCAGCGCTGTTACGATTCGCACCAGGATGGCAAGGCTGAAAACGTGGGTGGTGTTTGGAAGATCAGCCCACAAAGCAACAGCTGGGCTGCGCGATCGATCGCTGCAGCAGCAGCCAACCCATTTGCGGTTGGTGATGCCCATTATCGCTTCACGGAAAAAGCGGCATACGTCGATACCGTTCCATACGGTTCTTACAAGCGCGAGCTTTTCGAAAAAATTGGTTATTTTGACGAATCACTGCTCGCTAACGAAGATTACGAATTCAATACCCGCATTCGCCAGTCTGGCGGTCGCATCTGGTTGGATCCAGCCATTCAATGCACCTACTTTGCCCGCGCATCCTTCTCAGCGCTTGCCAGGCAATATTGGGGGTATGGATTCTGGAAAGCGCAAATGCTCAAACGTTACCCCGAAACCTTGCGTTGGCGCCAGGCATTGCCGCCTTTGTTCGTTCTGGGCTTGATCCTGCTGGCTGTCATTGGTTTTTTCTGGCATCCTGCCTGGTTCGTTTTGGCAGCCGTTTTTGGACTTTACCTGATTATCCAACTTGTAACCGCTATAAACATCTCACGCAAGGGTGGAAACATCCTGGTGAGTTTAGGGGTCGTTTTTGCTACATTAGTAATGCATTTTTCCTGGGGGACCGCACTTATTGTGGGGTTATTTTCTCATCCTGATAGGAAAAAATAATGGAAGAAAAACTGAACGGTCGACCCAATGGAAAATTCCGCTTTGAACGCAGAGAGCAAACCCTCCTGCTGGTGCTGGGTGACTTCATTGCCGCTTTGCTTGCCCTTGGTATAGCGCTACTTGTCTGGGCAAGGGGTGATACCTGGTTGGGTCTTTCTATTGCGTTTTTGCGGGAACGTATTCCAGTCTGGTTCTATTTTTTGCCTCTGCTCTGGATGGTTCTTATGGCAGATTCTTACGATATCAGAAAAGCGGGCAATCTAAAATCCACCCTTAAATCCCTCGGCGTAGCACTCATTGGCTGTGCCGCAATTTACCTGGTTATTTATTTTGCGTCTGAGCCCAACAGCCTGCCGCGTTTTGGCGTGGCCATCTTCCTGGTTTTGGCAGTTGTATTCACCTTTTTCTGGAGACTGGTCTACGTCCGTCTTTTTACGACTGCCAGCAAGCAAAAGCGTGCCCTCATCATTGGAGCCGGCAGAGCAGGTTCAGCCCTTGCACAGATCGTTGCAGAGCAAGATCCTCCTCCCTTCACTTTGGTTGGTCTGATTGATGACGATCCAACCAAAAAGGGCTCAATCATCGACGGCTTTCCCATTCTCGGAGATCATACACTTTTACCCGAAATTATCAAAAACCAAGCAATTACAGATATGATTCTCGCCATTTCCAATCAGATGAGCCCGGGTATGTTCCAGACTATTCTGACTGCCCAGGAAAAGGGCATGAATATGGCTACCATGCAGGATACTTATGAATCGCTCACCAACCGGGTGCCGATTTCTTTACTCGAATCCGACTGGGTCATCCGCTCGTTTATCGACCGCAAGCCTGCCAGCGGGCTCTATCGCCTCTTTAAGCGCTTGATGGATCTGGTTTTTAGCCTGATCGGAATGGTTGGACTTGCTATCCTTTTCCCAATTCTTGCCTTACTTATCCGGCTCGATTCCAAGGGTCCTATTATCTTCAAACAAATACGCCTGGGTCGCGGTGGTGAACCCTATACCATTCTCAAATTCCGTACGATGAAAGACAACCAGGACATGGAAAGAGAAGCTCTGGTCACCTCTACAAATGATCCCCGCGTCACCCACATCGGGCGTTATATGCGCAAAACCCACCTTGATGAGCTTCCACAGATTTTCAATGTCTTACGTGGAGAGATGAGTCTTGTCGGTCCACGTTCAGAGCGGGACGAGTTAGTCTGTATTTTTCAACGTGAAGTACCATTTTATCGAGCCCGCATGCTTGTAAAGCCTGGTATTACTGGTTGGGCTCAAATTCATCAGAATTATGCTGAAACAGTGGCTGAGACAGCCATCAAACTTGAGTACGACCTGTATTACATCGAGAATGCCTCGATAATTATGGATATCTCGATCATTTTGCGCACCATCACGAACGTCCTGGGGTTCAAAGGGCGCTAGGATGTCTGAGATTCTCCAAAAAGAGAGGGTCAGGGATTTGCCTCAACGCTATCCGAACGCTCATCTGCTTCAATTGCCGGAATGGGCAGAATTTAAGAACCATTTCGGTTGGCAGAGCCAGGTTTTTAGCAGCCAGACAGCGTACGCCCAGGTTTTGTTTCGCTCTCTACCGCTAGGATATTCGATTGCTTACCTACCTAAGGGGCCTCTTGGAACAGATTGGAATAGCCTTTGGGAGCAAATTGACCAGGAATGTAAAAAACGCAAAGCAGTTTTTTTACAGGTTGAGCCTGATCTCAACTTGCCTCTCTCCGTTGAAACGGAAGCCCAATTTACACATGGATTCCTCCAGGAGGAGCATACCCTCCAACCCCGCCGCACGGTTTCAATCTCCTTGGAAGCAAGTGAAGAAGAATTACTGGCGGCAATGAAACAGAAAACCCGGTATAACATACGCCTGGCGGCCAAAAAAGGTGTTGTGGTTCGACCAACAGCCGACGTAAAGGGCTTTTACGAAATGATGCTCACCACCGGTAGTCGGGATGGTTTTGCGATACACAGTCTTGATTACTATCAAAAAGCCTTCGACAGCTTTGCGCCTTCTGGTAAATGTGTGCTGCTGGCAGCCTATCACCAAGATACACCCTTGGCGTACCTGATGCTATTCATCTCCGGTCTGCGCTCCTGGTATTTCTATGGCGCGTCTGACAATAATCAGCGCAACCTTATGCCCACCTACCTGCTTCAATGGGAAGCGATGCGCTGGGCAAAAAGTAAGGGTGCTATTGAGTATGACTTATGGGGTATTCCGGATGTCGATGAAGAAGATCTTGAAGCGAATTTCTCCGATCGTTCGGACGGATTGTGGGGTGTCTACCGCTTCAAACGCGGGTTTGGTGGGCAGATCGTACGCAGCAGCCCTGCTTTCATCAAAATATACAAGCCCTTACTTTACAAGGTTTACCTCAAAATACGTGCAGGGAGGATGGCAGACTAAAATGTACCAGCTCGCCTCCGACCAGATTAAGGAATGGAACCAGTATTTAACTGAATTTCCGACCGCCCACATTCTTCAAACGTTGCAGTGGGCAGAGGCGAAAAAACAAAATGACTGGAGCCCGACGTATTTTTGGAGCGGAACCAGCCGGCATAAACTGGATGCGCTTGCCATGGTTTTGCGCAAGCAGATCAGCTTCTTAGGCGTGAAATTCACTGTACTGTACGCTCCCAAGGGTCCCTCTTTGGACTGGGGGAACGAGGAAGCAGTCAGACAAACACTCGACTTTTTGCAGGCTTTATGTCGAAAACAAAAAGCGATTTTTATCAAGATCGATCCGGATGTTTTGCTTGCCACAGGCGTTCCAGGAAGTGAAGACGAACAACAAAACGAAAACGGTCTTAGCCTACAGAAAGAACTAAAGAAACGCGGGTGGCAGTTCTCCCAGGATCAAATCCAATATCGCAATACCGTTCTGGTTGACCTGCGCCAAAGCGAAGAAGGATTACTGGCGGCAATGAAACAGAAAACCCGCTACAACATTCGCCTGGCTGCCAAAAAAGGCGTCACGATCCGGCAAGGCAACATAAGCGAACTGCCCTCGCTCTACAACATGTACGCGCAAACCGCTGTGCGGGACGGGTTTGTTATCCGTCATGAAGAGTATTACCTAAATACCTGGCGTGCCTTCCTTGAGGCTGATATGGCAAAGATCCTTATTGCCGAAGTAGAGTCAGAACCAGTAGCGGCTTTGATCCTGTTCCACTTCAACGGAACCAGCCGCTATATATATGGTATGTCTACAGAGCAGTACCGCGAGCTCATGCCAAACCATTTACTGCAATGGGAAGCCATGCGCCTTTCCAAGCAATTGGGCTGCCACACCTATGATATGTGGGGCGCGCCGGATGTATTTGATGAAACTGACTCCATGTGGGGCGTCTTCCGTTTCAAGCAAGGTTTCAATGGCATCACCGCCCGGCATATTGGTGCGTGGGATTACAGCCCCCGGCCGCTGCTTTACAAAGCCTATACTCAGACCCTGCCAAAATTACTGGATGTCATGCGCAAACGGGGCAAATCTGAGAACCAAAAGCAGGTTCAGCATGATTGAGCGTATCCCTCTTGCTCACTTGCCAACACCCATAGAAGCTTTGCCTCGTCTTTCCCACCTGCTTGGAGGACCTCAGCTTTTTATCAAACGTGATGATCTTACCGGTCTTGGCATGGGCGGAAACAAAACTCGTAAACTGGAATACCTGGCTGCCGATGCCCTGGTAAAAGGCGCAAAGACCTTGATCAGCACTGGCGCAGTCCAGTCCAACCACTGCCGCCAGGTGGCAGCCGCTGCCGCCAAGCTTGGGTTGGGATGTCAGCTCATTCTGGCAGGTTCCGAACCAGGCAAGCCGCAAGGCAACCTGCTGTTAGACAAACTGAGCGATGCCCAAATCTTCTACACCAGCAAATCAAATCGAGAGCAGGAATTACATGAGCGTTTTGCGCAAGCGGAGCGAGATGGTCTGAAGCCCTATTTGATCCCTTATGGCGGCTCGAACTCGATCGGTGCCCTGGGATATGTGAATGCCATGAGGGAATTACACGAACAAAGGCTGGACCCTGATTGGATCGTTTTTGCCAGCTCGTCTGGCGGTACACAGGCAGGCTTGATCGTGGGGGCAAAGTTAACTGGTTTTAAGGGCAACATCCTTGGTATCAGCATTGAATACAATTCTGGCATCTTTTCCGCCCAAATTGCTGACCTGGTCAACCAAACGGCTCAGGAATTAGGATATGACTGGTCGGTCACACCTGATGAAGTACTCATCAACGACGCATATTGCCAGGCTGGTTATGGTGTGTTGACCTCAGCTGAGATTGAGGCGGTTAAGCTGTTTGCCAAAACTGAAGGCATCTTGCTTGACCCGGTCTACACTGGGCGTGCCACAGCTGGTTTATTGGACTTGATTAGCAAGGGCTATTTCAAACCTGAAGAAAAAGTTCTTTTCTGGCATACCGGCGGCACCCCCGCCCTTTTTGCCGATCCCTATAGCCAGGGTTTAGTTCAATAACCCTTTATCAACTAACAACTACATTCATATCAAGCTCACCTGGATCCTGTGTCACGCCAAGCTTTGAAATTCTGCTATTACCGAATGCCATTGTTGACAACCTTACAGATACTCCAGAATTGCAACAAGAGGGCGTGACCGGCAATAACCGAAATATGCAATGAACTCAAAAAAAGAGCTCCAGATAACTGGAGCTCTACTCTTCTAACAATGCATTTAGATCTTTCCGACAGCCCGCTCTTTCAGATGTTTTTTGTAACTGATCGCCTTCATCACCTCAGCGGCAATGGAAGGAATCAATACCAGCGGTAAGATTTCTGCCCATTCAACCCAACCAAGCGAAACTGTGTCGAAAATAATCTGCAGGAAAGGCACATAAACCACCAATAGCACCAAGACCACAGAAAACAGCACAGCCAGGTTCATGTTCTTGCTGGAGAAAATGCCGATCTTGGTCAGAGGATAATATTCGGAGCGAGCCGTATAAGCCCGGAATAGTTCCGAAAGGGAAAGGGTCACAAAAGCAAACGTTTCAGATAAAATCCGCGCCTCTGCTGAAGAACCTTTCAGTGCGCCGCCGCCCAACCAAAAAGCAGTCAGCGTTGTTGCCGTAATTGCAATTGTCTGGACGATGATGCCCCTGACCATGAACTTATTGATGATCGGTTCGCTGGCTGGACGTGGTGGATGTTCCATAATATCAGGATCACCCTTCTCGGTTCCCAATGCCAGAGCCGGAGCGCCATCGCTAATCAGGTTCAACCAGAGCAGTTGGATAGGCGCCAGGGGTGTGTGCCAGTTCAGCAAGATTGCCAGGAAGATGATCATGATCTCGGCAATATTGCAGGAAACCAGGTAGTAGACAAATTTCCGAATGTTGCTGTAAATAATTCGACCCTGCTCAACCGCAGAAACAATTGAGGCATAGTTATCATCGGTCAGGACCATATCGGCGGTTTCTTTTGCCACGTCCGTCCCGGTTATACCCATCGCGACACCAATATCAGCGCGTTTGATGGCAGGAGCATCGTTGACACCGTCTCCGGTCATTGCCACTACTTCACCGTTATCGCGCAGAGCGTCAACGATTTTCATCTTGTGTTCTGGGCTGACGCGAGCATAAACATCGGTGATCTTGACGATCTCGCGCATTTCTTCTTCAGTCGAATCCTCGATGTCAGCGCCTGTCAACACCTGGTGTCCGGGCTGCAGCAGACCGATATCTTCTGCGATTGCTTTAGCCGTGTTGGGGAAGTCACCCGTGATCATGACCGAACGAATACCGGCGTCCTGAGCTTCCTTGAGAGCAGGCTTCACCTCGGGTCTTGAGGGGTCGATCATGCCAATCAGACCCACAAAAATCAAGTCTTTTTCGAGATTTTCAGCGCTCAGATCGGTGGGCATTTCGGGAACCGGACGATAGGCAACGCCCAAAACGCGCAGTGCATGGCTGGTCATTTCGTAGTTTGCAGCCAGGGCTTCTTCACGCATTTCCGGGGTCAGCTCGACCGGGTTATTGTGCATATCGGATTTGTAACGGCACAGGTTCATCACCACATCTGGCGCACCTTTAACTGCGATGGTGTACCAGTTGGTTTTTTCATCGGTCACGTAGGGAGAAATATCCCCATGACCCGGGTTGAGAATATTGTGAATCGTAACCATGCGCTTGCGGGTGGAATCGAAGGGAATTTCCTGCTTGCGCGGATAATTTTGATTGACAACGTGAGCAGCAGCGCCAGCCTTGAGGGCAGCCACCAGGATGGAACCTTCAGTCGGGTCGCCAACCATCCGGTAAGAAGTCTTGCCTTCACTTTCACCAGCTTGTTCAAGCTGAGCATCGTTATTGATGGTGCCGACCCAGAGGGCAGTCCGTGCACCTGGATAACGCATCAGGTCAACAGTTTCACCGTCGACTTTAAATTCTCCTACTGGTTCGTAACCTGTACCGGTGATATCAACAAACTGACCATCCACCCACAACTTGGTGACGGTCATCTGATTTTGGGTCAGGGTACCAGTCTTATCCGTACAAATTGTGGTAACTGAGCCAAGGGTCTCAACCGAAGAAAGTCTGCGGATGAGAGCATGGCGGCTCACCATTTCACGCATACCGCCAGCCAGACTGATGGTAACAACGGCGGGTAAACCTTCGGGGACAGCAGCAATTGCCAGCGAGACGGCAACCATGAACAGCGCAAGGGCTTCGTCCCAGAATGCTGGGCTGGCAAAGGCAATCATGTCTTTTGTAAGCACGCGATATACGCCGATGATAAAGACCAGCGCACAGACGATCAGTGCTGCAATGCCAAGAGTCTTACCAAGTTGGTCAAGACGCTTTTGCAGGGGAGTTTGTTCTTGTTCCACCGACTGGAGCATGGTGGCGATCAGACCGAGCTGAGTGTGCATGCCGGTGCTGATAACAACACCCTTACCACGTCCATAACTAACCGTTGTGCCGGAGAAGGCTGTATTCTCCCGGTCACCCAGGGGAATGTCAGCCTGCAGGTTGCTTTCAGCGTCTTTCTTAGCCGGGACAGATTCACCGGTCAAGGAAGCCTCATCTATGCTTAAATTGACCGCCTCCAGGAGGCGAATGTCGGCAGGGATAAAGTTACCTGCTTCAATAAAAACGATATCGCCTGGAACCAGTTCTCTTGATGGCACCATGATGCGGTGACCGTCGCGCAAGACCTGGGCCTCAGGAGCCGCCATCTTTTTAAGCGCTGCCAGCGATGCTTCAGCCCTCGATTCCTGGATGATACCCATAATGGCATTGAGAACCACGATCAAAAGAATCGCGCCTGCTTCCACCCAGTCTCCCAGAACAGAAGAGATGACTGCTGCACCAATCAGGAGCCAGATCACAAAGCTATTGATCTGCTCCCATAATTTTTGCCAGAATGTTCTGCCGGCTTGTTCTTTCAGTTCGTTGTAGCCGAACTTTTCAATTCGCTCTTTTACTTCAGCATCACTTAAACCCGTTTCGACGGGGACATCCAGGCTTTGGAGCACTTCGTCTGCCTGAAGAGCATGCCAGGAGACATTAAGGACATCTTCGGCATTCTTAACTACTTGATTAGGTCGTTCACTCATAGATTTTCAACTCCTGTAATTTAAACACCGTTCAATTATAAGGCATTTATCTGCCATTTTTGAGATTTATGTAAAACAGAACAAACCTATTGATACTTATAGGCTGGGTTTATTTTAACCGTTTTCTTGCATTAATGAATTTATGATTTCATCTATCAGAGTGTGAGACTTATCGTCAATTTAAATTCGCCTGGCTGTTACGTGTTAAAATTCTGGCATGCAATGGAATATTCTCGGTCACGATACCGCCATTAGTTTCCTCAAAAACCACACACAGCCCGGGAAGACCCGCCATGCCTATCTGATCACTGGTCCTGATGGCATCGGTAGAGAAACTCTTGCCCTGGCTTTTGCGAAGACGCTCAATTGCCAAAACCCACCAGCACAAGGCGAATTTTGTGGCAAATGCCTGGCTTGCCGGCAGATTGAAGAGCAGCGCTACCCCGATTTGACAATCTTACGCATCAGTGAAGGCAGTAAGGACCTGAAAATTGACCAGATCCGTGAAATGCAGCAGACGCTGGCGTTGGCACCCTACCAGTCGCCTTACCGCATGGTGCTCATCCCTGATTTCCAAAATGCCACCATTGGCGCCTCGAATGCTCTGCTGAAATCATTGGAAGAACCTCCCTCCAAAGCTCTTCTGATCCTGACGGCTGATGCCAAGGAAAGTATGCTGGAGACAATTGCCTCTCGCTGTGAAGTGCTTCGCCTGCGCCCTTCTTCCATTGAAACTCTCGAAAATTTCCTGCAAAATGAAAAAGCTATCATTCCCGTCAGGGCAAAACGCCTCGCCCATTTAGCCGGTGGACGTGTTGGTACAGCCTTGAGCTTTGATCAAAACCAGGATCTGTTGGACACCTACGATGAAGCCTTAACAGACCTGGGCGATCTGCTCAACAGCCGTCTTCGGCAGCGACTGCAATTTATTGAAAGACTGCAGCAGCGCAAGGGGGCTTCCCGCGAACAATTCGCTTTTCTGATTGCCACCTGGCTCACTTTCTGGCGGGATGTCATGATCCGGCATGAAGGAGCTGAAATCCCGCTGGTCAATATCGACCATGAGCAGCGTATCAGTGAAGCTGCGAAGCTAATTTCATCGAGACAGATTGAAAAGATTCTCAAAGATCACGAAAAAGCTTTGGTAAACCTGGATGCTAATCTCAACCCCCGCCTGGTGATCGAAAACCTGCTCCTGGCACTACCCTTGCTGAGGGTCGCCTGATGAACGAAGAAACGCGTCTCCCTGAGCCTCTGCCGACAGAAAGCGCCCTGTCTGATTCAGAGCTCGACCTCGCTAAAGCTCAAGAATCGCCTCTCAAAACCCGTTTACTAGAGTTATTTCTAGTCACCTTAAAAATTGGACTGACCAGTTTTGGAGCACCCACTGCGCATATTGCCATGATGGAAAATGAGTTTGTGCGCAAGAAGAAATGGATCACCGAAGAACATTTTTTGGACCTGCTTGCAGCTGCCAATCTGATTCCTGGTCCAAACGCCAGTGAGACCTGCTATCACGTTGGCTACGTCCGCGCCGGCTATCCTGGTCTGCTTGTTGCTGGCTTTGGCTTTATTGCTCCTGCCTTTACTTTCAGCCTGCTGTTTGCCTGGATATACATGACCTATGGCAGTCTGCCCCAAATCGAAGGCATTTTCTACCTGCTTAACCCCTTGGTGTTGGCAATCGTGCTCGAAACTACTTGGCGCATCGGCAAGACCAGTTTTATTGGCTGGAAACAGATTCTGATCTTCGTTCTGGCAGTCGGCGCGAAACTTCTGGGGGTCAATGAAGCCATAATTTTGATTGGTGGCGGTGTGGTGGGCATTCTTTTACATCATGTGATAGTAAAATGGGAAAATGGCACGCCGCCAACCCAGTTGCTGCTGGCATTTCTGCCTTTGCCCGTTATTGCAGAATTTGTTGGTAAGGTGGCTGAGCAGGGGAAAGAGACTTTTTGGAACATTTTTATCTACTTTTTCCGAACTGGAGCGGTTTTATTCGGCTCTTCCCTGGTTTTATTCGCGCTAATTGAAGAGGATGTTGTTAATCGTTTCGGCTGGCTCACCTACCAGCAGTTAACTGACTCGATCGCGTTAGGTCAAATAACACCAGGACCGGTACTTTCTGCAAGCACTTTTGTGGGCTATATCGCCGGCGGTCCTCTCGGAGCAGTAGCGTCAACTCTGGGTGTCTTTTTACCGTCTTTTCTGATTGTTGCCATAACTGCCCCACTGGTGAAGAAAATGCGCGAAAACCATCTCGCCAGCAGTTTTCTTAAAGGAGTCAATCCGGCTGTAGTCGCATTGATCATTTTTGTCTGTATCAGCCTGGCTCAAAACGCACTTGTGGATGTCTGGACGGTTCTGTTGTTGCTTGCCGGGCTGGCGGTCTTGCTGTTCACCAACGCTCAACCCTACGTGCTCGTCCTTGCCGGCTTCGTTTTGGGTACCCTGAGAATACTTTTTTTTATGTAGGAAATGGCCTCTATTGCCCTGTAAGGGTGTGCCATTCCGCCTCCCCGGCTATTGTGGAGACGAGCCTCTCCAACTCTTGAATCCATTTGGTACAATTCGCTTGCTATGAATGATCTTCTCGAACGCCTCAACCCTCAACAACAACTCGCCGTTTCCGCACCTCCCGGACCCACTCTTATTTTGGCTGGTCCTGGTTCCGGTAAAACCCGTGTCCTCACCTACCGCATCGCTTACCTTATCAGTGTCCTTAACGTGCCGGCTTACAACATCCTGGCGGTAACCTTCACCAACAAAGCCGCCAAGCAAATGGGTGAGCGCGTCACACAACTTATCGGACCGTATGCTGAAGGCATATGGCTGGGAACTTTCCATGCCGTATGTGGGCGTATCCTTCGCCGTGAAGCCGATCTGCTGCCTGTCAATAAAAATTTCGTCATCTTCGACACCGATGATCAGGAAGCCTTAATGAAGCAAATCCTGCGGGATAACAACATGGACGAAAAGCTCTACAAACCCGCTTCAATTCTGGCTGCAATTTCCAACGCAAAAAATGACCTGATCGGTCCAGAAAGTTATGTTGTTAAGGACTTCCGCGACGAGCAGGTTAAGCGTCTTTACGTGCTTTATCAGCAGCGCCTGGCTCAAAACAATGCCATGGATTTTGACGACATGTTGGTTTATACCAACCAACTTCTCGAGAACTACCCGGTTGTGAGAGATACCTACGCGCATAAATTCGAACACATTCTGGTGGATGAATTCCAGGATACCAACTTCTCGCAATATTCGATTCTCCGCAACCTTGCCCGGACGCACAAGAATCTTTATGTGGTCGGCGATGAAGACCAATCGATTTATCGTTGGCGTGGGGCAGACTATCGCAATCTCGACCGTTTTAAGACCGATTTCAAAAACACTGAAGTGATCCTGCTGGAGCAAAATTACCGCTCCACCCAAACTATCCTGGATTGCGCCATGGGGGTCATCGATCAAAATCGCAACCGCACTCACAAGAAGCTATTCACCAAAGCACAAACGGGCGATAAGATCCGTTTGGTTGTAGCAGAAGATGATCGCGAAGAAGCCTACCTGGTGGTCAATGACATCCGTGAGAGTGTCCGTTCCGGGCATAACGCGAGTGAATTTGCCATCATGTACCGCACTAATGCCCAAAGCCGTGTGCTGGAAGAAGCCTTCCGGCGCGAAGGCATCAGCTATCGCCTGGTGGGAGCGCAGCGTTTTTACGGTCGCAAAGAAGTCCGGGATATGATCGCCTTTATGCGCCTGGTCTATAACCCGATGGATGAAATCAGCTTGCGCCGGGTGATCAACCTGCCGCCCCGCGGTATTGGTGACAAGACCATCCAAAGTTTGTCCGAGCTGGCTCAGAAAAATGGACTCAGTATGGGCGAGACTTTGCTTGATTTGACCCGACCCAACCATCCCCAACTGGCAGATCTTGGCAGGTCTGGCGATAAGCTGGTCAGATTTTCACAATTGTTGGCAGACTGGCGGCATGTTGCCCAGGAAAACACCCTCAGCATCCTCTTTGACCGCATCATTTCCGATACTGATTACCAAAGTTTTATCCAGGATAAAAGCGAGGAAGGGTTGGACCGCTGGGAGAACCTGCTCGAGTTACGGGCGGTGGTGATGGAATACGAAACCCGCGGATTGCAAGAGTTCCTGGAGGCGATGGCGCTGGTTGCAGACCAGGACACCCTGCCAGACGAGCTGGATGCCCCCACCATGCTGACCTTGCATGCTGCCAAAGGTCTCGAATTTGAACGGGTCTACATTGTCGGGTTGGACGAAATGTTGTTACCTCACAGTCGCTCGCGTGATGAAGAAGAAGATCTGGCAGAGGAGCGCCGCCTGCTCTATGTCGGCATCACCCGTGCCCGGAAAAAATTGACCCTCACACGCGCTCTCAGACGCCGCAGCCCATATGGCACGTATGAAGATACCGTTCCTTCTCGCTTCCTGAAGGATTTACCCTCCTACCTGGTTCAACAGGATATCTATGCCCAACCCCGCCGCAACAATACCAGCTGGGATCGGGAACCCTCCCGTTGGGAAACACCTTCCTGGCTGCGCAATACGCCTGTGCCCCTTGATAAGCCCTCCAAAACGCATTACAAGAGCGGGATGCAGGTTAGTCATCCAACTTACGGCCGCGGCGTAGTTAAGAGCAGCAAACTTGAACAAGGCGACGAGACGGTGGAAGTCTATTTTGAAGGTCATGGTCTAAAAGCCCTGATAGCCTCCCTGGCAAAGCTGGAGATTTTATAGGAATTTCTCTGCGATTCAAAACGAAGTTGCAGTCCGGATTGCATTTTTCAATCCTGCTTATCCCGTCATACAGGACAAAGTGAAGAATCTGAGCGATATCAACGCAAAGATTCCTCGCTGATGTTCAGGATGACAATAAATGATCCAATCAATACAATTGCCTACTCTCTTACGTACTCCCGCTATAATTATTCCAGGAGAACGCAATGGAAACGATTTACACATGGTACGGTCACGCTACCCACGGCTTAACGGTGGGTGAACACAGAATCCTGATCGATCCTTTTTTTACTGGCAATCCTGCCGCAGCCTCAACCGCAGAAAAAGTTGAGGCTGATACCATCCTCATAACCCATGGGCACGGCGATCATATTGGCGATACGTTATCAATTGCCAAGCGGACAGGGGCTTTGTGCATCAGCAACGCCGAGATCAGCACCTGGCTGCGCAATAAGGGACTTAAAACCCACGCCCAACACATCGGCGGCGGCTTCAATTACCCCTTTGGCTACCTCAAACTGACCCCTGCCTTGCATGGTTCTGCGTTACCAGATGGCAGTAATGGTGGCAATCCAGCTGGCTTCCTGCTGACCACTCCTGATAGTAAAAAGATCTATATCGCCGGCGATACAGGCTTGTTCGGTGACATGCAATTGATTGGTGACGAGGGACTGGACCTGGCAGTCATTCCTATTGGCGATAATTACACCATGGGTCCAGACGACGCTCTCAGAGCAGTAAAACTATTGCGGCCAAAGCTGGTTGTTCCGGTGCATTACAACACCTGGGAACTGATCGCGCAGGACCCAATTGCCTGGAAAGTGCGCGTAGAAGCAGAAACCAACACGCAAGTCTTAGTTCTTAATCCAGGCGAATTTATAAGCCTGTAGGAGGCTGAATGTTCCGCAAAGTAGATAGTGAAACCAAAAAACGAATACCACCAGGGCAATACCAGACAGCCCGCTTCCCGGTCTTGCATTATGGACCAGTACCACAGATTGACCTTAAAACCTGGAGATTTCGGGTCTGGGGCGAGGTGGAAAAACCGCTGGTGTTGACCTGGGAAGAGTTCAGCGCTCTACCACGCACTAAGCTGACCATGGATATTCACTGCGTGACCAAATGGAGCAAGCTGGATACGACCTGGGAGGGCGTGAACCTGAAAACACTTCGCGAACTGGGTTTAGTGGTCCCAACCGAAAAAGCCCATTTTGTGATCCAACATGCCGAATTTGGCTATACTGCCAACCTGCCCCTGGATGTGATGGAAGCTGAGAATTTCCTCCTGGCAACTCACTATGAAGGCGAGCCTATCACATTGGAACACGGAGCTCCTCTGCGAGGCATTTGCGGTGCCATCCCTGGAAAAGATGAACTCAAGGATGTCTATTTTTGGAAAGGCGCAAAGTGGCTGAGGGGGCTGGAATTCAGCAGCACCGACCAGCCAGGTTTCTGGGAACAAGCAGGGTATCACAATGAAGGTGATATCTGGTTGGAGCAGAGGGTCAGAGGACGTTGAGATGGAGCAACAATTGTAGCTT
>CAZDPK010000046.1:0-14677 GCA_964507335.1 uncultured Anaerolineaceae bacterium
AAAAAAAACGTAACCCGGCCTACCCAAAACTTATACCAATTTACAAAAACAATCCGACCGAACCGAATCAACCAACTTAAGCAAATAAGGCTGGAAGAAAGTATCTTTCTCGAAGAACGGCACAATTTCACGCACTTTGCGCATAGCCGTTGCTGTTCCAGTACCTTGCTGAAGGTTGGGGTCCTGCAAAAGTCGAAAATCGATCGCCTGGGCAGCTGCCATCAATTCGATGGCGACGATGGTGGTCACATTTTCCAACACCATTGCGCAGTGGTTGGCAGCGTTGGCACCCATGCTTACGTGGTCTTCCACATTGCCGGACGATGGGATCGAATCCAAACTTGAGGGGTGAG
This sequence comes from uncultured Anaerolineaceae bacterium, assembly GCA_964507335.1. GTDB lineage: Bacteria > Chloroflexota > Anaerolineae > Anaerolineales > Anaerolineaceae > Mesolinea. The sequence continues at coordinate 354 of CAZDPK010000046.1, forward strand.
CAAGGGTCTTGTTTTCAGAAGTCAGGGCGGCTGCAGTGTATTGCAACAGCATGAACCCCGAATTTAACCCGCCCTGGGCAGCCAGGAATGAAGGATAGTGCTCTGTGTGGTTATCGATCAGTTTAGCAATGCGCCGTTCTGACATATTGCCCAAGTCTGCCAGCGCAATAGCCATAAAATCGAGTGCCAGCGCCAAAGGTTCGCCATGGAAGTTTCCGCCCGAGATAACCTCGATCTTGTCTTCCTCAAAGAATAGCAGGGGATTATCGGTAACTGAATTGAGCTCGGTTTCAACTACCGTGCGAGCGTAAGCGATGGCACTGCGGACGGCTCCGTGAACCTGAGGGATACAGCGCAGGGTATAGGCATCCTGCACATTGCTTGAATTATCGGGTCGGGTCAATTGGCTGCCAGAGAGCAGCGCACGGATGTGAGCGGCAGTTTCAGCTTGGAATTTTTGTGGCCGGGCAGCATGGATCTGGGGTGAAAATGCACGTAGGGTGCCATTTTGCGCTTCGATTGTCAATGCGCCGGTACAATTGGCAGTCTCCATCAGCATTTCAGCCGCATGCACCAACAAAGCACCCAAAGCAGTCATCATAGTGGTGCCGTTGGTCAGCGCGAGACCTTCTTTGGCTGCTAATTTTATCGGCTTGAGACCGGCTTTTCTTAGCGCTTCACTAGCACTCAGGGCTTGACCGTCCATTTTCACCTGTCCAACTCCCAATAGGGGCAAAGACATGTGGGCAAGGGGTGCCAGGTCGCCACTTGCACCTAAGGAACCTTTTGATGGAATGATTGGCAAAATGTTTCGATTAAGAAGTTCGAGCAGCAACTCGATGGTTTGAAGGCGGATGCCGCTGTGTCCTTTGGCGAGGGTGTTGGCACGGATGAGCATCATTGCCCGGACAGTGCGGTCATCAAGGGTTGGACCAACGCCAACTGCATGGCTGAGAATGATGTTCTCCTGCAGCTTTTCAACATCTTCGATGGGAATCAAGTTGTCTTTGAAGGCTCCAAAACCGGTGGTGATGCCATAGGCAACATGCCCTTCGCGGATGAATTGTTGGACAGCTTCTGCGGCGCGGTTGATGGCAGGAATTGCATCAGGCGCGAGACTAAGGTGCACACTGGGGTCATCGGCTACCTTTACGACCTGTTCAATTGTTAACTCACAACCGTTGATCGAAATTTCTGCCACTTTCCCTCCCTTTTACTCTTCGCTGATTTCGATACTATGAAGTTTTACTGCATGGGATCCAATTAGCATAGGATCCCGTGGGGGAATCGACAAAAGCACATCCAGCCCTTCAATCACTTCACCAAAAACAGCGTGCTTGTTATCCAACCAAGGCGTGGGTACATGGGTCAGGAAAAACTGAGAGCCATTGGTATTCGGACCAGCATTTGCCATGGAAAGAATGCCAGGTTTGTTGTGCTTGAGCGAGGAATCGAACTCGTCTCGGAAGGAATAGCCAGGACCGCCGCGACCTGTGCCGGTTGGGTCGCCACCCTGAGCCATAAAATCTGGGATTACCCGGTGGAAAATGGTGTCGTTGTAATAACCTTCACGCGCCAGGAAAACAAAATTGTTGACTGTATTGGGCACCTTACTGGCAAAAAGTGCTACTTTGATGTCGCCAAGGTCGGTTTTTAATGTGGCGGAATATTTTTTTGTCAGGTCCAGTTTGAAGTCTGGGGCTTTAGTCCATTGTTTTTGTGTCATGATAGTCTCCTTGTTGTGAATTTTATCAGAGGTTTTCATTGAAGAAGCGACCTGATGTTCCATATTACTTCAGTCTTTATTCTTCGTGTTAAAATTATTGTATGAGCGTTCTTATAACTAAAAACCAACAATTGCAAGCAGAACAGAGATCAACCTCGCGAGTCTTCCTTGCTTTTTTCCTCGGAGTTTTGTGCTTCTTGCTGACCCAGGTGTTTACACGAGTGCCTTTGCTGACGTGGCTGCAAAAACAACCGGACTTTATGCTTTGGGTAATGTCTTTCCCTTTTTTGGGCAGTGTGCTGGTGGCTATGAGCGCTGGGCTATTCGAGGAGAGCGGTCGCTTCTTTTTCAAGTCACTCGCACTAAAACCAGCCCGGACTCGTATCTGGGAACCAATCGTGTTTGGATTGGGACATGGATTGTGCGAAGCGGTATGGCTACTTTCATCGATGTGGTCGATGATTGGTCTACTGGAACCTGCTGACTTCATCTTGCCCGTTGTGGAAAGACTGCTGGCAATCACCTTGCACATTGGCTTTTCAGTGATTATCTGGAATGGATTTCAACTGGACAAACGTTTGCGATATTTACTAATAGCAATTTTGGCACATGGGCTGGTTGACACCCTGATCCCTTTGGCTGGATTATTTGGTTGGGGAGTGCTGCAATTAGAGGGGCTGTTGGCTTGGATTGCCGGTTTGCTGCTGATTTATGTCATTTATTCAAGAAAATACTATCAAAAAGAGGACTCCTATGTTTAAGAGAAAATTGCATCGACTTGTTTCCGTTTTGTTTTTTAGTTTAATCAGCCTTGGAATGCTGGCTGGCTGCGCTGCCAAACTTCCTGAAGGTTTCGATGAGGATGAGGTAAAAACTGCTGCTGAAGATGTAATTACCTTGTTGGACAAGGGAGATGGCGAAGGTTTGACCGCATTAATGACCGATGAGATGAAGGCGGCGATTACTGATGATGTCCAGGCACAGATCTTTGCGATGGTAGACGCTGTTGGATCTTTCCAGGAAATTAGTGAGATGAAGACCGGTGGAACCACAGCGAACGAAATCACCTACGCGGTGGTGGTTGCCAAAGTCAGGCATGAAAAGGGCGAGGTCACTTACACGATCAGTTTTGATACAGAGATGAAACTGGCAGGGTTGTTCCTGAAGTAAGCGCCATTAAACTTCAGCTTAAAAATTGGCACAGAAAGTATTAAATCTATCACCCCCTCCAAATATCCCAATTGGAGGGGGTGAATTTCGATTTTTCTGGATTTGACCCAGTCTATTCAGACCAATTCTCCAATAACTTCTTCACATCTGCCAGGAAGTTGTCGCCGCTTTCGCCGTCGATCGCACGGTGGTCAAAAACGAGTGATAAGTAAACCATCGGACGGATGGCAATTGAATCGTTGCCATTCTCATCGGTGACCACTATGGCGCGTTTCTGCATCGCACCGGTGCCTAATATGCCCAGCTGGGGTTGGTTAATGATGGGCATCGCAAAGAGCGAACCGGCTGTGCCGTGGTTGGTGAGCGTGAATGTACCCCCGCGCACTTCATCTGGTTTGAGTTTCTTGCTGCGGGCTCGCTCGCTGAGATCGTTGATCTGGGCAGCGATGCCTTTCAGAGATAGGTTTTGAGCTTGCTTAATGACAGGAACGATCAGCCCGCCCTCGCCCAATGCCACTGCCATGCCGATGTTGACGTCTGAGTAGGTAAAAATGCCTTCTTCCGTCCAGGTGGCATTGACAATTTTATGATTGCCCAAGGCTTTTACCAGTGCAGCGACGAAGTAAGCAGTCAGGGTTAGGTTCACTCCGTCGGCGGCGTATTTTTCTTTGTTGGCTTTGCGGTGAGCCAATACCCGGCTCATATCCGCTTCCATCACAGTCAAAACGTGGGGGGAAATCTGTACAGACTCAACCATGCGGGCTGCTATTTGCTTGCGAGTGGAGGTGTGGGTAATCAGCTTTCCGGGCATGTCGCCAGGCACAACTGCTGAAACCACTGTTGCCACAGGCTTTTCTTTTACCTCCACCTTGGGTTCGGGTGCTCTTTGGACATCTTTTTGTGGAGTTGCCAGGTAGGCTTCAACATCCTGCTTGGTGATGCGTCCACCTGAGCCGGTACCTTCAATCAGATCTGGGTCGAGTTGGTGTTCATCCAGCATTTTTCGGACCAATGGTGAAAGGAAAGAGGACTTTGAACCAGATTTTTCAACCACGGTAGCATTTTCTTGAAGAACAGATTCGACCACAGGTTCAACAATCGATTCCGTTTGAGCTGGTTGTTTATCAATAACGGCTGGTTCGGTTGTTTCATCCAATGATTCACCAGCCTCACCAATTAGACCCATACTATCACCAACCTTCACGACGCTACCTGCCGGCACATCAATTCGCAGCAAGGTGCCCGCCACCGGGCTGGGGAATTCAGTTACGACTTTATCTGTCTCGATCTCGAGGATCGATTCCATCTCGCCGACCTGATCTCCAACTTCTTTCAGCCAGTTGGTGACGGTTAGTTCTTCAACGCCTTCTCCTGTTCTTGGAGCAATTAGTTTCGTTGCCATGTTACTCTCCTGATCCGATCATTGGGAAGCGACCGGGGTCGCTTTCGTGCATGATCTCATATACTTTATCAAAAATCGATTCGGCATTCGGTTTGCTGTAGTAGTCACCATCAGTTCCATAGGCTGGACGATGAGCAGCTGCCGAAAGGGTCTGGGGGGCGGAATCGAGCCACTGCCAGGCTTCCTGGACGTCCAAAACCTGTTGCATCATGTATGCACTGGCACCACCCGGAACATCCTCATCAACGAACAAGACACGTGAAGTCTTCTTGATCGATTCTTTGATCATGCCAGGACGGTCAAAGGGTAAAAGTGACTGCACATCGATCAGTTCCACATCGATTCCGGCCTTCGAAAGCATCTCAACCGCGTTTTCAGCGATGCGAACGGTGGCACCATAAGTTACAAGCGTGAGATCATTACCTTGACGTAAAATCTCTGGCACACCCAGGGGCAGTTTGAATTCACCGATGTTATCGGGCAGGCGTTCCTTGTGGCGATAGCCGTTAAGCACTTCAACTACCAGAGCGGGGTCATCACCCTCGATCAAGGTGTTGTAAAAACCAGCCGCTTGGGTCATGTTGCGAGGTACCAGGACGTGCATTCCGCGCACAAGGTTGATGATGCCAGCCATAGGCGATCCGGAATGGAATATACCTTCCAGGCGGTGACCACGGGTTCGCACGATCAACGGAGCTTGCTGCCTGCCAGCGGAACGCCAACGCAGGTTGGAGAGGTCATCTGCCATGATTTGCAGGGCATAAAGCAGATAATCAAGATATTGAATCTCTGCAATTGGTCGCAGACCCCGCAGCGCCAGCCCAATCCCTTGACCGAGGATGGTAGCTTCGCGGATGCCGGTATCGGTGACCCGTAAAATACCATATTTATCCTGCAAACCGCGGAACCCCTGATTGACATCGCCAAGATTGCCAACATCTTCGCCAAAGGCGATCATGCGTGGCTCTCGGGCAAGCATTTCATCGAAGGCTTTGTTGATGACTTCGAACCCCATTACCATGGGAGAGTTATCGCTGAATTTAGCTGGCACTCCTTTTTCGAGCAGAGGGGAGTGCTGCGAATCGGATTGGAAGAACTTGTCGTAGTAAGCGGTCTTTTCATTATTAAGTTGCTTGATGAAATCAGAAACTTGCAACCACTCATCGCTCTGAGAACCTGCTGTCAGGACCAGGGCTTCATGCACACTTTCAGCAACATCGCGGAAGAGCGGGTCTGGGATTGAGACCAGTTTACTCTCAATCTCACCTAATTCTTGCTGTTTTGCGGTATCGCGGAGGGCTAGTTTTTTGATTAGTTCAGCCGCTTTGCTGCGAGATTCCTTAATTGGGTTTTGGAAAGCTTCCCAGGCGTTCTTGCGCGCCTGTTCAACGGTTTGTTTGTCTTCTGCTTCCCATTGGTCAAACTGCTCGTCGGTTGCGACACCATACTTTACCAGGTATTGTCTGAAGCGGCGCAGGCTGTCGTATTCTACTTCCCACTCCAGGCGTTCTTTGGACTTATAGCGTTCATGTGATCCCGAGGTAGAGTGACCCAGTGGCTGTGTGACATCCGTGACATGGATAATAGCTGGGATGTGGTATTCACGGGCAGTTTTTTCCGCCAACTCGTACGCATCCCAAAGTGCGGGGAAGTCCCAGGCGCGTACGCGATAAATGTCGTATCCACGGTCACACTGATCAGCAGGGCAGGAAATACGTTGAAAGCCTTGCAGGATGGCAGAGATGTTTTCTTTGACCATCTGGAATTCGTTTGGCACCGAAATGCCATAGCCGTCGTCGTAAATACTGATGATCGCTGGGGCTTTGAGAACGCCAATAGCATTCACTGCTTCCCAGAACGGACCTTCCGCAGTAGAAGCATTCCCAATGGACACCCAGGTGACCTCGTCGCCATTGTGGCTGAATTTGTCAAATTGTTTCAGTTCCTCGAGTTGCCTGTAGAGCACCGAAGCATAAGCAAGACCAACTGAACGTGGCATCTGACTGGCAGTAGGGGCGGCATCGGCGGAGGAATTGTAGCGATCAGTCTGACTCAGCCATTCGCCATTCTCATCAATAAGTGGCGAAGCCAAATGCCCATTCATGTTGCGACCCCCGGAGTGAGGATCGAAATTAGGGTCAGCATGCGCATAGAGTTGGGCGAAAAATTGCTCCAGCGTGACCAAATTCAGCGCCATCATCCATGTTTGGTCACGATAGTAACCAGAGCGCCAGTCGCCAGGGCGGAAGTGGTGGGCGATGGTGAGCTGGGTCAACTCTTTGCCATCACCAAAAATACCGAATTTTGCTTTACCGGTCAGCACCTCGCGGCGACCGATGATCGACGCCTGACGTGAACGGAAACCCAGTCGGTAATCGTTAATTAGTTCTTCATTTGTTAAGGGTAATTCAGGAATATTGTCTGACATACGCCTCCTTCTGGTTCTTGTTAGTTGTGTTTCATTATAGAAAACCAACGAGAGAAATTCAAAGGAATGTATAGAAGTGGAGGTCGGTCTTATGGATTGTTAATGAAAGCTGATACCGGATAGCTGTTAATCGATCGTCTAGAAAAAGAGATTTACCCCTTAATAGCGCCGCCGAGCATGCCGCGTATGAAGAAACGTTGGAAGAGGATGTAGATCAAAACGGTCGGCAAAGCCACAATGATTGCGCCAGCTGCCATCAGGGAGAGATTGGAAGTGTATTTGCCCTGGAAGAATGCCAGACCGACCGGCAGGGTGCGCATTGCTTCTGTCTGCACCATCACCAGAGCCAGCAGAAACTCGTTCCAGGTCCACATGAAAATCAACACAACCAGGGTCGTTGTGGCAGGTCGGGCTAGAGGCCACAAGATCTGCCAGAGTGTCTGCCAACGGTTGCAACCATCGATCGTGGCAGCATCCACCAGTTCTTTGGGGGTGTTTTCGAAAAATGAGGACATCCAGAGCGTGCCAAATGAAACACTTAAGCCAATCTGGGGCAAAATCAGAGCCCAATAGGTGTTGCGCAGACCGAGGACATCCATCCAATTGTATAGAGGAATAATGACCGCTTCAAATGGCACCATGTAACCGAGCAACATAAGCGGAAACAGCAGGTTTTTGCCTGGCATGGGTAATTGACCAAAAGCGTAGCCGCTCAACGTGGAAAGAAAAACGCTGCAGATGACCACAGCAGTGGTCACAATAACGCTGTTCTTGAAAAAGACGTTGAATTTCCCAACGGTCCAGGCTTGCTGGAAGTTTTCCAAAGTCCAGTTTTCAGGCAGGCTGAAGGGCGATGAAGCGATTTGGGTGTTCGATTTGAATGCGCTCATCAGCATGCCCCAAACAGGCAACAGAACAATCAACATAAAAATTGTCAGTATCAGGTAACGTGGCAGAAGCCGTTTCCAGCGCATGTTCATGTTTCCTGCCCCTGTTTTTCACTCATTAAGCGGCGGATAAGGAAAGACAACACCAGAATGATTATCGTCAAGACCATGGCAATGGCAGCACCGTAACCGATCCGATTGTTGAGAATGGCTGACCGATAGATCAAGAAACCTGTTACGAGGGTTGAATCTCCTGGACCGCCACGTGTGGTCGAATAGATCAGGTCAAAAACACGAAGGGCCGCGATCATTGTCGTGATCATTGCCACACCAATTTCTGACTTTAGGCCAGGAACCGTAATGTACATGAACTGTTTAAATCCATTGGCACCATCCAGGCTGGCAGCTTCATAATATTCCATAGGAATGCGTTGAATACCTGCCAGAAAGAGCACCATGCAAAATCCGTATTGCACCCAGGTACCGATTGAGCCAACGGCTGGCAGAGCGTATTGGAAACTACCCAGCCATGCTTGCCGAAGATTTTCAAGACCGATGAGCGAGAGAAACTGATTGATCGGACCGCTGACCGGGTTAAACATCCAGCGCCAGACCACACCAACCACTACCATGCTTATTACCTGAGGTAAAAAGTAAAGCGTTCTGAAAAAAGTGAAACCCGGAATTGGCTGCCCGGATAGAAGGGCAGACAAGAGTAACCCGATCAGGATGGGGATGATACTGTAAAAAAGGATGAAAACCAGGTTGTTCGAAATTGCCTTGAGGAAGAGCGGGTCAGCAAAGAGGTTGATATAGTTTTCTATTCCGATGAAGGTACGGCTTTCGGAGAAGCCATTCCACTCAAAGAAACTGGCTCGAAACGTTTCAAGAATAGGGATAAACGTGAAAAGCAAATAAATCAGGAAAGCTGGCAGCAGGTAAAGCAAGCCCTTCCACTTGCTTTCTCCTGGGTATGTGCGGTTTCCTGTGGTCATCTTGGAAAAAGAGTCCGCTCACTTAACAGTGAGCGGACTCGGCAAATCTAAGTTACTGCGATTTTTCTTGCAAATAGTTGGAGTAATCCACATCCACAGCAGCTGTGAAATCGGCTGGTGTTGTCACACCACCTAGCAGTTTCTGCAGTTCTGAAACCAGGGTGTCGTAGAATGTGGGTGTCGCCCAATCAATGTAATGACCAACTGCGTTGTTCTTGTTGATGGTCTCCCAGGCAAGCAGTGTTTCGCCAAACAGGTTGTTGGTGTCGATCTTGCTATCTTCTGGCAATGACATGGCAGGCACCATGCCAGCCTGTGCCCAAAGTTCAGCAGCACGAGGGCTAATCATCCAATTCAGGTATTCGGCAGCCAGGTCGGCATGTTCGGTGGTCTTGCGGATGGCAAAGGGTACACCTACACCGCCGATCGCCATGGTTGCTTTCCCGCTGAAACCAGGCAAGAGGAAGAAACCAAATTCCTGGTCAGTGCCGGTCATGAGTTCCGGGGCTAACCAGGAGCCGGTGATAGTCATGGCACCCTGACCGGATTTGAAAAGGTTGTTGCTGTCATCATAGCCGATGCCGGGAAAGCCATCGCTGAAGTAGCCTGCTTTCGCCCAATCGGATAAGATTTGGGCAGCTTGCTGGTTTTCAGCGGTATCAAATGAGACGTTGTTGACTCCATAGGTAAGGTTGTTAATGTAATCCAGGCTGACCAACAGGTGCTGAATGGCGCTATATTCATGGATGGCATTCCAACCGTCCAGCGAGCCAAAGGAAATAGGTGTAATACCAGCATCTTTTATCTCAGCGAGGAGGCTTTCGAAATCTTCAAAGGTGGTTGGGACAGACCAGTTGTTATCCTTGAATATGCCCTTGTTATAGAAAACTCCGACCACCTCGGCAGTCGGGCTGACGCCAAAGAGGCTGCCCTGACCGAAGGTTTTACCGTCAGGAGTGAAACTGTTGCGACTGGCGACACTGCTTGAGAACACGTTGCCCCAGCTGTAGGTGGCAATGTAATCATCTAACGGCAGCAGAAGATCAGCTTCTACCAGTGCGCCCATGTCGCTGCGACCTTGGTTTACCTGGGCAACATCGGGACCATCGGTTTCACCGAGAGCGAGTTTAACCGTCATTTGCAGATCCGCCAGCACCTTGGTTTCGCGTTCAATCTTAACACCGGGGTGGGCGGCTTCGAATTCAGCATTGAGGGTTTCTATTACTTTGCTTTCTTCTTCCCGATAGAACTGGTCCCAGACCACCAGAGTGGTTTCATCTGTAGGTTCTTCGGTTGGTGTCTGAACAGCAGGGGTCGCGCAGGCACTCAAAATAAGCATAAATGTCAGCACTAAAATCATTGAAAAACGGAATTTCTTCATCACATCTCCTTGGAAGATTGTTTATTAATTTGAACGAATTAAAATTATAACCCAGCACTAATCATTATCATTTATCTGTTTATAATCTGACTGGATAGGTACGCTTGCGGCAAGAGTTATGGTTGATGAGTAAATGGTATACTATCGGTTCAACATTAGTACGAGGTGAGTAATGAAAAAAGCGATTATTACGGGAATTACCGGACAGGATGGCTCTTATCTGGCAGAATACCTTCTGAGCATGGGCTACGAAGTGCATGGCATCATCCGCCGCGCCAGTACATTTAATACCAAGCGTATCGACCATCTCTATCGTGACCCACACGTTGCCAACGGCTCTGCCCGTCTATTTTTACATTATGGTGACATGGGTGCCACCGGCGTGTTGGGCGACGTGATCTATGACACCAAACCGGATGAGATTTACCACCTGGCTGCCCAAAGCCATGTGCGCGTTTCTTTTGATATGCCCGAATATACCGGCGATGTGACTGGTTTGGGCACTACCCGCATGCTCGAAGCTGTGCGCCGGCTGGGCAAAGGCACACGCTTCTACCAGGCTTCCACCAGCGAACTATTTGGTTCTGCCAAACCACCCCAAAACGAAGAAACACCTTTTCATCCCCAAAGCCCTTATGCTGTAGCGAAATTGTATGCTTACTGGATGGTGGAAAACTACCGCGATGGCTATGGTATGTACACGGTCAATGGTATCCTCTTCAACCACGAGAGCCCACGCCGAGGCGAGACCTTTGTGACCCGCAAGATCACCCGCGCTGTTGCCGCGATTCTGGCAAAAAAACAGGACAAGCTTTTCTTGGGTAACCTCGATTCAAAGCGAGACTGGGGTTATGCCCCTGAATTTGTGGAAGCGATGCATAAATTAATGCAGCAAGAAACGCCAACAAATTATGTGCTTGGTACTGGTGAATCGCATTCTGTGCGGGACTTTTTGAATGAATCCTTTGGCTATGTTGACCTGGACTGGAGAAAGTACGTGGAAATCGACCCGCGCTATTTCCGTCCGACTGAAGTTGACTATCTGCTTGCTGACCCAAAGAAAGCCAATGAGGATCTCAACTGGAAACCCAAGGTGAAATTCCATGAACTGGTAAGAATCATGGTTGATGCAGATCTGGAATTGATGGGGCTCAATTGTCCGGGTGAAGGTCGCAAGATCATTGATGAAAAGTTTAATGGCTGGCACCGTTGGGATGACCAGGTCATCACAATGGATAAGTAAACCTGCAACACCCCCTCTCAAGTGGGGGTGTTTTTTTTTGCCATCCAATCTCAGCACCGCGAAGATTCTATTCATGTGACTAAAAGATCTTTCACTGCGTTCAGAATTCCCACAAAACCTTAAGAGTCACTGTGAAATTTCAAAATTGGTGTAAAATAACCCCACGGAATAGTAAGTTTGCAGGTACTGGCAGAGAAGGGCAGTTGCTGAGAAGCCCGCGGTAACCACAAACTGAAGTCGCCGGAGCAAGTTGGAAGAAGAAATCTGACGAAAGTAGACCTTCCCGGGAGAGCCCGTTAGCGCTCAACCCAAGCGCGCTCTTTCAAGAGCGAATTGAGGTGGTACCACGGAAGCTAACTTTCGCCCTCTTATTGAGCGAAAGTTTTTTTGTTAACTAAAAGATGAGAGGTAAAAATGACTGAACTGCCAAAAGCTTATGATTTTAAGGAGTATGAAGAGAAGATCTACCAGGTTTGGGAAGAGAAGGGATATTTTAAACCCATCAATGATCCCAACCTGCCAGGGCATGACCCCAGCATTAAGCCTTTTGTCGTTGTCATCCCACCTCCAAACGTGACTGGTGCGCTGCACCTGGGTCATCCCCTGTTTGTGGCAACCGAAGACATCATGATCCGCTATCACCGCATGAAAGGTGAGCCGACTCTGTGGGTTCCAGGCACCGATCATGCCGGCATCGCCACTCAATTGCAAGTGGAAAATTTGCTTCGCAAGGAAGGCACATCCCGTGAGGAAATAGGGCGGGAAGCCTTTGAAGAGCGTGTTTGGCAGTGGAAAGAAAAATATGGTGGTGCGATTATCCACCAACTCAGGCGTTTAGGCGCATCCTGTGATTGGGAACGCGAGCGATTCACATTGGATGAGGGTCTTTCGCGGGCTGTGCGTGAAGCCTTTGTGCAGCTCTACGAAAAAGGTTTGGTTTACCAGGGTCCGCGCATGATCAACTGGTCTCCCGGCTTACAAACCGCCGTTTCAGACCTTGAAGTGGAATATTCGGAAGAACAAGGCAAGCTTTACTTTTTCAAATACATGCTGGCTGATGGTTCTGGCGATTACCTGCCTGTGGCAACCACCCGACCGGAAACTATTCCTGGCGATACTGGTGTGGCTGTGCACCCTGAGGATCCACGTTACACAAGATTCATCGGCAAAGAAGTGCTTGTACCAATTTTGGGAAGGAAAATCCCTGTAATCGCGGATGAATACGTAAGCAAAGAGTTCGGCACAGGCGCGCTCAAAATCACCCCTGGGCATGATCCGCATGACTATGAGATCGGTCAACGGCACCACCTGGAACTGATCAATATCATGAATAAAGACGCCACACTAAACGAAAATACCGGACCGTATCTGGGAATGGAACGATTCAAAGCTCGAAAAGCGATTTGGGCAGACATGGAAGCGGCTGGTTTGGTGATCAAAGAGGAGCCCTATTTGATGAACGTGCCCCGCTCTCAACGGGGAGGGGAGATCGTTGAACCACTGGTCTCAACGCAGTGGTTTGTGAAGATGGACAGCCTGGCAGAAATGGCGGCTGAATCGGTACGAAATGGTGAAATCAACTTTGTACCAGAGCGTTTCACCAAGGTCTTTTTGAACTGGATGGATAACATCCAGGATTGGTGTATCAGCCGGCAGTTGTGGTGGGGTCACCGTATTCCAGTATGGTACTGCCAGCATTGCCATGAGGTTATAGTAGCCCGTGAAGACCCAACCCAATGCCCTAAGTGTGGATCAGCTGACCTGAAGCAGGATGCGGATGTGCTGGATACCTGGTTCTCATCCGGTTTGTGGCCTTTCTCCGTGTTTGGCTGGCCTGAGCAAACGCCTGACTTTCGCTACTTTTACCCGACCAGCGTGATGGAAACCGGCTATGACATCATTTTCTTCTGGGTGGCCCGCATGGTGATGGATGGACTCTTTTTCACTGGCAAGGCTCCTTTCCACACCGTATATTTGCACGGTATGGTGCGCGACGATAAGGGTCAGAAGATGAGCAAGACCAAGAACAATGTGATCGATCCATTGGTTCTTATGAACGAATTCGGTACGGACGCCCTGCGATTTTCGCTGGTGGTGGGCTCCAGCCCGGGCAATGACCAGAATGTGGGTGTAAAAAAGGTCGAAGCAAATCGCAATTTCGCAAACAAAGTCTGGAATATCGGCAGGTTTGTGATCAATGCTGTCAATAGCGTAAACGAACCTATCAAGGCAGAACCTGAGTGGACATTGGCTGATTCCTGGATCTGGGCACGTACCAAACAAACTGTCAACACAGTGAACAACATGTTCGAGAGCTACCAATTTGGAGAAGCCGGCAGACAGGTCTACGAATTCTTGTGGAGCGATTTTGCGGATTGGTACCTGGAATCTTCCAAGCGGCAGCTTTCCGAAGGTGGAGACCGGGCAGCTTACACTGCCATAATTTTGGCAGATGTGCTCGGCTTGATGCTGCGTTTGCTGCATCCCTTCACACCCTTCGTGACCGAAGCACTTTATGGCTATCTGAAAGAATCCTGCGAAACAAACCAGGTCATCTACAACCCGGAAAAGGAATGGGAAGACCACCTGATCATTGCCCGCTGGCCTGAACGAATGCCTGAAGAAGAATGGGAAAACGGCGCAATCAAAGATTTTGAACTTGTTCAGGAAATGGTGCGTGCCATTCGTAACCTTCGCTCTGAATATAAGCTTGAGCCAAGCAAACGCATCGATGCGATCTTGGTAAGCGAAGGTAAAGCTGACTTTCTGAATACCAATAAAAACTTGTTACTGGATCTGGCTGGATTGAACGAGGAATCGCTTCAAATCCTGACAGGCAAAACTCAGGCAGATGGCATGACGGTACTGGTTGTAGAAGATATCGAGGTCTACCTGGATTTAAGCGCCAGCACAGACGGTGATCAGGACAGGGAAAGAATGGAGAAAGAACTGGCTGAGGCAGAAAGTCACGTTGCACGCCTGGAAAAACTACTGGCATCTCCCTTTGCTCAGAAAGCTCCAGCCAACGTGGTCGATGCCGAACGCGAAAAACTGGCTGGATACAAAAGTAGTGCCGACAAATTGCGAGAGCG
>CAZDPK010000047.1:0-14507 GCA_964507335.1 uncultured Anaerolineaceae bacterium
TATTTGGAGAACTTAGCCTGGTTCCAGGCATCAACATAGTTGACCCATTGAGGAACTTTAGGCATCAATGCGCGTGTGATCGTTTCTCCCAGGGTCATCAAAGAGCTGGAAATCATCCAGAAAAATGGGAAAATGAAAACAATGGCACCCAGTATCAGGATGGTATAAGTCAAAACACGACCTACGTAAAAGAATTTGGATCGTTTGGCTCGGTTGGTTGTCACCACTGGCTTTTGCTTAACCGCAACACTATCCATAGAAGACCCTCTCTCCCAACAGTTTGTTTTGTGCAAGCGTCAATCCAAGTATTACCAAAAATAACACAATAGCCTGGGCAGTTGCGATTCCATATTGATTGGCTTTGTAGAAGTTATCAAAAATGAGCAGACTGGTAGTTATGACAGAGTCTCCCGCACTTGGCGTCCTCAATACGTAGATATGATTGAAAGCTTTGAAGGTGCCGATAAAACCGATTAAAACCAGGTAGAAAGTTGTTGGGGAGAGCAAAGGCATAGTGATATGGCGGAACATTTGGGATTTTGTGGCACCATCAATTTCAGCAGCCTCGTAGGTTTCTTTTGGGATGTTCCCCAATCCAGCCAGGAAAATTACGGTGTTGTAACCTACAAATGACCAAATGCCGTAAATCATAATTGAAAACAACGCAAGGCTTGGTCCAGCCAGGAAGCCCGAAATGTCTAACCCTAGCAGATTTAAAAGCGGTTTTGGCTCAAAGCGCCATTTTTGCGGGCTGATGCCAAACCAACCAACAATCATATTCGCAATGGAAGTCTCTCTTAGCGAAAAGATGATCTGAAAGACAACAGCGGAGGTGACCGAAGGTGTCACGTATGGCAGGAAGTAAATCATCCTGAAAATGTCCTTACCAACAATATCCTGGTAGAGCAGGAAGGCTAATATCATGCCCAGGATCACCTCTGCTGGCACCGTTCCTAAGGCGTAATACAAGGTCACAATCAGGGACTTTAAGAAACTCGGATTTCCGCCTTCGATCATCTGTCCCCAACCAGTTACAAAAATCACACCACCTACGATCATTACCACGGCAGCGATGAGTTTTGCTATCGTCTGAGTTTTACTCAGGGACTTGAAGGCGTTGCTCCAGATCCAAAAAGCCCCGACGATAAGGGCAATCCCAGCTAAGGTGACCAGTAGATTCGTCCAACTTCCGAAGATCAGCAGATAATTCTTGTCACCAACGAAGGCGCCTTTGGTCACACGCCAATTGAAAAGACTCATATAAAATGAGTAAATAATAGGAAATAAACCAAATATTAAGATAACAATCAGGGCGGGTAAGATGAACAAATAGCCTGTTATTTGCTCCCTGGTTCTAAGTTTATGTAAAGTAGTACCAGTTTTTTTTGGCTTAACACTGATAGTTGCTTCAGTCAAAGAGACTCCTATCTTCTGTTTCTATGTTGGTCATCCAAAAATTCATTTCTAAACAATAATACCAGTTTTTCATTAATTTTTTTTCAATTTACCTTCGCTTACTGTTTACAGGAGAATTTTACTTTATCTTTACATAAGCAAGAATCGAAATCGGGAATTTGTCTGTAACCAGTATGAAACCTTGTTCACCCAACTTAACAATTCCTTCCCAGTTTCTTGCCTCATCATCTTCTAAAAGCTGCAGGTACAAAGGGGGTTCGTCAGACAACACGAATTCTTCATTACTATAAATAAATCTTACTAAACGTTCAACAGGATCATTTTTTTGATGTGTTTCACCAAGACCAAAACGAGTAGAAATAGGGTCAGCATCAACCGACAGATGAGTATCACCTGGGAAGAAATAATTGACCACCCAGAAACCACCCTCTGTGTCCATTAACGTGGCATCTGTCAGTCGATAATTGAGGAAATCTATCGAGAATTCTTGCCAATTCTTGAGGTTCGAATCCAGTTTGACCACGTAGGGGTGTTGATTCTGGTTTTTCCCATTTTGTTCAAAAAAGGCATATATGAATTTACCGTCGCTGGTCAATGCTTCATAACTGGCATTGCTGTTATTGTTTTGCACGATCAACTCTACCACGCTGGTTTCATCCAATTGAATCGAATTGATGTTGTTCTCGCTTGATTCAACCTTACCCTTTACGACAAATGACTTCATGGGGTTGCCGCCGTGTGTCTCAATTGTCAAATAAACAGCATCTTCAATAAAAACGATGGCTTCAAAACCTTCAAAACCTTCCAACTGTTTAGAAAGTCCGGCATCATCAAATGGGATTGTGTTGACTGGTATTTCTTTGATCGAACCATTGAGAAATGCATTCAAATCGTCACGATCAATCGAATAGATAAAACCATCCTGATTACCATACATCCCGTTTGGGTATTGGGGCAGTAATATCAAAGCCTCATCATACCAGGCCAGACCCGAGTATTCCATAGATGCCGAAGCCAAGCTCTTTGGCAAAGGGATTTCAAGCAGATTATGTTCCACGATTGCGTCAGCTTGAATCGTGGTGTCTTCTGGTTCTGCAGTCGCGGTTTCTCCCGCGGTGTTTTCAAAATCTCTTTCTGTACTACACGCAGTTAGCATAATTATTAAAATGCTGACTACTAAATAAATCGATAATGTTCTTTTATTCATAGGTTGCAAAATCTAAAATGGCGATGATTGGGTCATGATCGCTTAGTTGGTCATCAGCCGGTAGGACTGAATTGAGGTTAAGTGACATGAACATATTGAGAGCAGGCATAAATGCCTTAGAGATCAGCATCTGGTCCATCACTTGGGCGTTGCCTTCGTGAATATAGGTAAACGATTGCGATCGATCGATAGTATCAAACAGATTAGTTAATTGCGTGCCTGCCAATGTTTTAATAGACATGCTCCAAGGAAAATCGTTCAAATCCCCTGCAACAATGATCCTGGCCTGAGGGTCAAGCTCAAGAATGTCCTTAACAAAGCCGTTGACAGCTTTCGCCTGAGCCACCCGTTGTTGCTCACTATCCAGGTTTGGTGGCTGACGATCCCCATAAAGCGGACCATCAGGACCTTTTGAATTGAAGTGGGCGCCAATGACGAAAAAATTTTGATCCAGAAATTGGAATTGGGCAATGATTGGTTTGCGGCTTTGACGAAATGCTGAATTGTTTGGCCAGATTAGCCCTGGGTTTTGTGTGAGTTCTACATTGATTCCATCACCGCTTAAACCAACTTCCTGCCCAGCTTTG
The DNA here is from genome assembly GCA_964507335.1 of uncultured Anaerolineaceae bacterium. GTDB lineage: Bacteria > Chloroflexota > Anaerolineae > Anaerolineales > Anaerolineaceae > Mesolinea. The sequence continues at coordinate 3,211 of CAZDPK010000047.1, forward strand.
CCTGGAAAAGCAGAGTTGACCTTCAAGCCTCTGTCCAGTCGGAACATTATTACAACCCTGATGTTGCCCCCATTAACCCCTCCGTCAGTATTTCTTTCAGGGTCGATAGAAAACCATTGGTATTCCGGACCACCCCCCTGCTTTATTGCTCCTGTAAATGCCTTCATGTTCTCGTTTGCACTCACAACAGCCGAATCCAACCGTCCGTCATCATCCATTACTTCCTGCAGAACAAGAATATCGGGCGAACCCAGCTTTTCAACAATCATCCTGGCAAAGCCCTCAACACGTTCCGGGGATTCTACATGGCTTATATTGAGCAGATTCAGATTGGCAACCGAGATTTGGCTCGACTTCAAAACTGCGGGTTCGACATCAGTGATCTTTTGAACCAGACCTTTGCCCTGGAACACCAGCTTTTCTGTGGGCTGGATGCGGTAATTACCAAAATCGTAATCAATGATTCCAACAATGGGCTGTGTAAAGACATCTCCAACCCTGATGTCTGGCATTTGGATAAACTTATCATCCAGCATGATTCGTTCAGGGTTAGCGTCATCCTCGGCAAGCAAAAGCACACCCAAAGAGCTCAAGCCACTGGCATTCTTCCCCCCATCTGCGACAACGATCACCTCGTTATAGGAGTTGATCGAACTAACAGCTAAGGCATTGTTCACCTGTACCCGCATGCTTTCCAGACTCTCGTAGAAATCCATACCATCTTCGTTCGGATCGAACAAAGCAGGGTTCCGCCCGACGTACCCATTAACATCATTTTCGATAATACGATCAGGAATTGCCCTGCCCGCATCTCCTATCAACACTGCAGACGGCAAGTTGTTTCCTCTGCTCAATACCTCAATCTCGCTTGTGCGTATGCTGGTTCGGGATAAGGAATTCTCACCCAAACCAGCCGGGTTGTATTCCCGGATTTCACCACTTGAGACCAAGACTTCATCGCCAACTTTTACCATGGCAAACGCCAGCAAGTCGATATATATGCCTTCAGAGGTGGATGGATCATCATCCGAGGTTCCAGACTGCATATAAAAACCACCACCATCTACCGCAGTCACAATCCCGGTGACGCAGCGGACCTCTTTGCCATCATACGGCGAGCGGTGCCCAGCACCCTGCACCTGGTTAATGGCGAGCATGTTAGATTCGTCCCTACACGATCCAATTGGTGATGTTGGAGCATTTTGAGGAACTACCCCACAACCAAAAAGAAGGATCAGACTAACAATAAGTAATATAAAGTGGCTAAGCTTTTTTAGTTTCATTTTGAATCCATTCAGATTATTTTACCGTAACACCCAGATTTTCCTTGAGCTTTGTAATTTTGGTTTAGAATGATAGGCATGGAAATCCAAGCTGCGATTGCAAAAATTGATCGTTATTCTTCTCATGAAGAAGGCAATAAAGTTGAGATCATTGAACGCCCAAACGGTGGTATCTCAATCGTCATGGCTGAAGGCAAACTAAGTGGTAGTCGCTCTAAAGGCGTGACCATGAAAGCTGTTCATGCCGTATTGAACCTGATTGCCGAAGGTGTACCTGACGGGGCGTCTTCTCGGGTTGTACTCCAACGGATAAGGGACGAACACCGTGAAACAGCTGACGTCAAACTATCAATCTTCTCTTGTGATCTCCTATCCAATACGATCGTCATCACCAAGAACAACACTGTTCCAGTCCTTATTTATGAAGATGGAGAGAGCCGTTTTTTGCCCTTGGATGAAGATATTGAATCTCACCGTTATGATCCGGTGGTATATCAATTTGAGTTTAAATTGGGGCAGACTTTTGTTCTTGTGACAGAAGGCGTCCAGGATGCCGGCGGATTCAACGACAATAAGATCGATCTGCGCACCATTATCGGCTCGATCTATGATGATGATAACGACGGCACCAGTGTTCAAAATGTGGCTGACAATCTATTGCAACAAGCCATCGCGTATGATAGCGGTGAACCGCGGGATGATATGACGGTGGTGGTCTGCAAAGTCTCACATCCTACGCTTGAAAACATCCGCCGTGAATGTGTTTGTTTTCCCATTACTAAAGAAATTTCTTAAGGAGAGATTATGCGAGAAGATGTTGTGTTGATCACAGGCGCAAACGGAGAGATAGGTCATGGATTGATCAATTATCTTTCTGACAACAACTACACCATTGTAGCAATCGACCTGAATCCACTCGATAAAGAATTACGAAGCAAGGTTGCCCATCACATGGTTGGAGACATCCTGGACCAATTATTGTTGGGAAGGCTGGTCGTTGAGCACAAAATCAGAACAATTTATCACCTCGCCTCGATCCTCTCCACCAAGGCTGAATATAACCCCGAAACCGCCCATAAGATTAACGTAGAAGGCACACTGAATTTGCTTCGCCTTGCGGTAGAACAATCCAAATGGCAGGGTGAGCCGGTCAAATTCATATATCCAAGCTCCATCGCTGCCTATGGCTTGCCTTCTCTTGCATGCAAAACGAGCGTCGGCAAAGTACGCGAAGATCAATATACTGAGCCAACGACGATGTATGGCTGTAACAAGCTGTATTGTGAAAACCTGGGACGTTATTACAGCAGGTATTATCGCCAACTGGCAGTTGATTACAACCCCGAAATCTCGGTCGATTTTCGCTGTTTGCGGTTCCCTGGGCTTATCAGCGCCCACACCATACCAACTGGCGGTACCAGTGACTATGGACCTGAAATGTTACATGCAGCTGCCAAAGGTGTCGAATACAATTGCTTTGTGCGCCCAGATGCCGTACTGCCCTTCATGGTAATGCCAGATGCGGTCAAATCGCTGATCATGCTCGAGCACGTGGATCGTGAAAAGCTGTGCAGAGAGGTCTACAACGTCACGAGTTTCAACCCCACTGCTCAGGAAATTTATGATATTACGCTAGCAGCCTTCCCCGACGCGAAGATCAACTTCATTCCCGATAAAAAGCGACAAGGCATCGTTGACACCTGGCCAGCGGATACGGATGACTCAGCAGCCCGGCACGATTGGGGCTGGCAACCTGATTACGACCAAACCCGTGCTTTCGAGGAATACTTGATCCCATCCATCCGGAAGCAATATAGTCCAGAGTAGAAGGAAATATGCCTATTTACGAATATCAATGCAAGGATTGCGGCAAAAAGTTTGAGTTGTTGCGGTCTTTTTCACAAGCAGACGAGCAAACACAATGCCAATCCTGCAACTCAACCGAAGTCAGACGACTGGTAACTGCAGCTAACGCTTTTAGTAATGGTGCCAGCCTGGGTGGTAGCAGTCAGTGTGGTTCCTGCGCTTCAGGAAATTGCTCAAGCTGCGGAATAAACTGATGAAATCAGACTATTACCAAGGCAAAACTGTCCTGATTACAGGCGGGTCGAGTGGAATTGGCTTTGCCCTCGCGAACGCTCTTGTCCAGATGGATGCCAGCGTCATACTTCTCGCAAGGGATTATGAAAACTTGAAAACCTCCAGAGCATCCATTTTGGAAAAATATCCAAAGGCAATGGTCAAGATCGTTTCTGCCGATGTCACCGATGCTGACTCACTGACAAATATCTATGATAAATATCTCCGCACTCATGACACCCCGGATATCCTCATCAATTGTGCAGGGGTTGCGCGACCTGGCTATGTGGAGGAATTGCCCCTTGATATCTACCGCTGGACCATGGACATCGACTATCACGGCACGGTCAACATGATCAAAATTCTCTTGCCCGGTATGCTTGAGCGTGGTTCTGGTCACATCATCAATATTTCCTCTATTGCGGGAGTGGTTGGTATTTTTGGCTATACCGCCTATTCTGGCGCTAAGTTTGCTGTAAAAGGTTTCACCGATGCCCTCAGGTCAGAGGTCAAATCTAAAGGGATCAGGGTATCCATAGTGTATCCCCCTGATACTGATACGCCCCAGCTGCAATGGGAAAACCAATATAAACCAATGGAAACCCGGGCAATTTCAGGCACTGCTAAACCAGTTTCCTCCAAAATGGTAGCAGAGACTATTTTGAAAGATGCTGCGAAAGGAAAATATACAATTACGCCTGGTGTTGAAGCCAAGATAATGTATTATGCCAGTACAAGGTTTAGCAGATGGGTACGCTGGCTGCTGGATTTCATCGTTACCAACGCAAAAAAGAAAAAAGTATAACTCGTCAGATATTCTATGGATATCACTCAAACCCTTGATGATTGGCTGAAAGAGGCAGATTTCGCTGAAAATATTTCTTACCGGCAACTGACTCCGCCCAGACAAGCGCTGTTCGAACCTTTTCCTGCAACCATCCACCCCGCTCTTAAAAGAACACTAAATGCAAAAGGGATTACCGCGCTGTATTCCCACCAGGCAAAAGCCATCAGCCTCTTGGAATCAGGCGAAAATATCGTTATTTCAACCGGGACTTCCAGTGGGAAAAGTCTGTGCTATGGCATCCCGATATTAAATCAACAACTAAACCAGCCCGGGGCAACCTCCCTATTGCTATTTCCAACCAAAGCACTTACCAATGATCAATACAATAATTTCGCTGATTATGCTGAACAGCTACCAGGTGGAAACATCAAAGCTGCGATTTACGATGGCGATACTCCCAACCATCAGCGCTCGGCTATGCGCAAATCCGCAACAATTCTGATGACTAACCCCGATATGCTGCACCAAGGCATTCTTCCTCATCATACAAACTGGGCGCGTTTTTTCTCGAAGCTTCGCTTTGTTGTCATTGACGAAATGCACACCTATAGGGGCGTTTTTGGTTCTCATTTTGCAAACTTAATCCGCAGGCTGAAGCGTATCTGCGCTTTTTACAATGCCTACCCTCAGTTTGTCTTAACTTCTGCAACGATCGGGAACCCAGAAGAACTCGCCACTAGTCTAATTGAGCAAAAAGTTCACTTGATTGATGAAGACGGCTCACCCAAGGGTCCCGCTCATTTTCTGGTTTACAACCCGCCATTAGTCGATGAAAAGTTGGGCATTCGTAAAAGCAGTATTGATTTTGGCGTGATTTTTACCCAGAGACTGATGAAATCATCTCACCAATCTCTGGTTTTTGCCCGCACACGCCGCACAGTCGAAATGCTTTTGACCTATCTCCGCAGCAGGCTTCCTTTTCAGGAGCGTGAAAGCGTGCGTGGCTACCGCAGCGGATATCTCAAATCTGATAGGCGTGAGATCGAACAAGGGCTAAAATCTGGTACTTTAAAGGCTGTTTTCTCAACCTCTGCACTAGAGTTGGGGGTGGATATCGGCGATTTGGACGCGGTCGTTTTGGTAGGCTTTCCCGGAACGATTGCCACCACTCACCAACGGATTGGCAGGGCTGGTAGAAAACAACAACCTTCGCTAGGCATCCTAATCGTGACGAATGAAGCCATGGACCAGTACTTGGCTACCCATCCAGAATATTTGGTCGATCGCAACCCAGAACAAGCGCTGATCGACCCTCAAAACCTGGTCATCCTACTACAGCACATCAGTTGCGCAGCGTTTGAGTTGCCTTTCTCTGGCACTGAGAATTTCGGCTCAATGAGCGCTCAAGAGCTCGCCAGATTTTTGGACTTACTTGAACAATCTGGTTCGCTAACACGACAAGGGGAGGACTACTACTGGCTTGCTGACCGCTATCCGGCTGCCGAAGTGTCACTGCGATCTTCAACACCCAACGTTGTTAGCCTGAATGTAATTGGTGAGGGAGAAGATAAGAAGTTCATTGGTTCCGTCGATGCTAATGCAGCCCGTTGGTACGTGCATAAAGAAGCCATCTATCTTCACGATGCTGAAATGTACGAAGTTTTAGAACTTAACCTTGAAGATGGGGTTTGTTTCCTCAAGCCCAGTCAGTCGGAATATTACACCATCCCGGTAATTGACACCCGCATCATTGATTACAACCTAACATCATCGGTTGGTTACCAAAACTATTCAGCAAATTATGGCAGCCTTGACCTCGAAATCTCTATCAATACTTTCCAAAAGAAACGTTGGATGACGAATGAGCTTGTAGGCGTAGGTCAGATCGACTTGCCTCCACAAAACCTTCACACTACCGGTTTTTGGCTTGGGATTTCGCCTAGCTTCATTGATACCTTGCGAGCCAGTAGGTTGTGGAGTTCTGACCCAAATGTTTATGGTGCTGGTTGGGATCGTTTGCGTCAAAAAATCCTGCTGCGTGATAGCAACACCTGTCGTGCTTGCAGCAAAACATTCGAGCCAACAGAATTGCACGTTCACCATGTGCAACCTTTCAGAACTTTTGCTGACCCTGTTCTGGCAAACCAGGCATCCAACCTCGTTACGCTCTGCCCCGCCTGCCACCAAAAAGCAGAAATCAACGTAATGGTGCGCAGCGGATTGGCAGCGGCTGCTTATGCACTTCGCAGCATTGCACCCCTCCTGATCATGTGTGACCGTGAAGATATCTCGCTGCTTTCTGAAAACCGATCAGTTCTGAACGATGCCAACCCTGCCATATTGGTGTATGACAACATCCCAGGTGGAATCGGACTTTCCAGGAAGCTGTATGATCTGCGTAATTTCTGGATAGAAAGGGCTATCGAGGTAATTGAAAGCTGTCAATGCTCATCGGGTTGCCCTGCTTGTGTTGGTCCGGTGGGCGAACCCGGTTATGGCGGCAAGGTGGAAGCCCTGGCACTTCTGAAAGGGCTGCGGTATGGATAACTGGTCCGATCTCTCTGAACAGCTTAAGAAATTAGGTGTAAGCTTTGGCAAAGATAAACCGCTGCCTGCCCCCGCAAAAAAGAAAATACCCATCGAATCGTTGGTGCCAGGACACGAATTCGGCACCATCTTTGGCAGAATATTTTCATCAAATCACCAATATTCTGACAAACACCAACATGGTGTCGCCCCATTGAAACCGTTTACGAGGTACGAAGTTTTGTGTGAATGGGCGCAAGCAGCACATTTGGCTAAAAGTGATATTTCTGAGTTTATCTTCCTGGACACCGAGACAACAGGTCTCTCAGGTGGAACCGGCACCATGCCTTTTATGATCGGGGCGGCTCGTTTCGTAGGTGATCAATTTGTGCTCGAGCAATTTTTCTTACGCAATCCTTCGGAAGAAAAAGCCCAGCTGGCAGCATTGAGCGAATTTGTGAATGGCGCAAAAGCGATTGTCAGTTACAATGGCAAATCCTTCGATCTTCCTATCATCAATACTCGTTACATCCTTAACCGACTCAGCAATCCCTTTGATGAGATGGATCACATCGACTTGCTCCATATCACCCGCAGGGTTTGGAAGCGCCGCCTCAAACAGTGCAATCTTGGCAACATCGAGAAAGAAATCCTCGAATTCTACCGGACCAGCGAGGATATCCCAGGCTACCTTGTGCCCGAGTTTTATCGTAATTACATCGCCGACGGTGATGCCAGCCAAATCGCCGGTATTTTTTACCACAACGAAATCGATGTTATCAGTCTTTCCGCCTTGTTCACCACCCTGGCAGCCATCCTTGAAGACCCAACTTCGAAGAATCTTTCACATGCCGAAGATATTTACTCTATTGGTCGCCTGATGGAAAGCCTCAATCGGGAAGTTCTGGCAGAGCAACTTTACGCATCCGAGCAAATCAGATCAGCAAACGACCAGGAGTTGATCCTCTCTTTGCTTTCACGCGCCCGAATACATAAACGAAGTAAACATTACGATGATGCCATACCCCTCTGGAAACAAGCCTATGAACTTGGTTCCGTAGATGCAGCGCTTGATTTAGCAAAGTACTATGAACATATTGGAAAAAAATATGAAGAAGCACTCTTGATTTCAGAATTTTTGATAACCCAATTGACCACAGATCCAACAACTTCATCTGATTCAAAATTACTGGCTCAAATCAATCATCGAAAAGATCGATTGATTCAAAAAATCAATGGATTAGCTTCTGTTTGAGTTGATGGTTTAATCCAGCAAGAATTTTATAAGTAAATTATCGGTTAATTCACGATCTATCGCCAAAATTCTGGTAAGGACTGATTTATACAACTACTTTTGTTAACAACATTAGAATACTTTTATTTGTTAGTCGTGAAGGATAACTATATTTTTGGTTTCTTTCATAGATTTCATAATGGATGTAAAACCTTCAAAACGATATGCAAAATCACCTTGACCAATTTACCGCATAGTTCTAAAATGACATGATACTTTATCAAGTTACCAACTTAACATAATTCTTAGTAGTTCTATTGTATTGCTGGTTCGACCAGGTCAAAAATCACACAAAATTGTTCATTCATTTGTTGACGCTTTTAGCGTGTAAGTCCAAGCCACTGATTAACAATAAAACAAAAATAAATTGGGGGAGAACATACTGTCTTTGAATATCTTGTTAGTGGTTCATTGCATTCAAATTAGATGAAAAGAGGATTCGCGTGAAGAAAAAAGTAGTAAGTATGTTTTCAGTCTTGATAATAATCCTGATGGTCTTCTCAACCTTTACCCCATCAAAGGTAACTGCTCAACTCGCTGAACCTAACTATGAAGTGAAGGTCGATCAGGCTGTTTTGGACGATATGCAGACGAAGGGCTCTGCGAGTTACTGGATCCAGTTTAAAAATGATGCCGACCTAAGCCCTGCCTTTTCGATGAACTGGAGCGACAGAGGTTGGTTTGTTTATAAGACTCTTGTGGCACAAGCTGAAGCAACTCAAACTCCTGTGCAAAAATACCTAGTCAACAGCAAAATTGATCACAAGAGCTATTGGATTAATAACTCCATGTTAGTGACCAGTTCCACGATTTCAGTATTAAATGAAATCATAAAATTTGACGGTGTTGAAAGTATCCAGGCTCGTAAATCATACATGCTCTACGAACCCGACACCACAGCTGCGCTGCTTGACAACGGTGTGAATGCTATCGAACCCAATCTAACTCACGTCAATGCAGACGACGTCTGGACTTTGGGTATTGATGGTGCTGGATTGGTAGTTGCAAATATTGATACCGGCGTGCGCTATTCACACCAGGCGCTTGTTGGGCAATACCGTGGCAATCTCGGCGGTGGTACTTTTGATCATAACTATAACTGGTTCAACCCCGATGATCTGGGCGATAATGTTCCGCGCGATGGCCATGGTCATGGCACTCACACCATGGGTACGATGGTCGGTGATGATGGCTCTGCTAACCAAATCGGTATCGCTCCTGGATCTGAGTGGATGGCTTGTGCTGGCTGCCCGGATGGGGGCTGTACCGACACTGCTCTGTTGGGCTGCGCTGAATTTGTTGCCGCTCCCACTGACTTATCAGGTGCCAATGCTGACCCCGACCTGCGCCCTAACGCTGTCAATAACTCCTGGGGTGATTGCGGTACAACCTATGACAACTGGTTTGCAGGTGTGATCAGTGCCTGGCATGCTGTTGGTACCTATCCAATATTCTCCAATGGGAATGCCTCTAACTGTGGTTACTCAGCTCCTCCCGGACTAAACACAGTCGGTAATCCTGCCCGTTCTGGTAATGTGACTGGTGTTGGTTCTTCCGGTGAGCAAAACGGTCAGTATGCCACTCATTCAAACTGGGGTCCTACCGATAACCTGGATACAGTCAACCCGGTTGACACCTTTGCAAACATGAAACCTCAGGTGCTTGCCCCTGGTGTAAGCATACGTTCTTCAGTGCCAGGAAGTGATACTTCCTATGAGGATGGCTGGACTGGCACATCCATGTCCGCCCCGCATGTGACCGGTCTGGTCGCGCTCATCTGGCAGGCAGCTCCCTGTCTCGTTGGTGAATATGCAATCACAGAAAGTTTGATTGAAAGCACTGCTGTGGACATGGTATATGACGATGGCTCTGCTCTCACTCCCACAAACTTCCCGAACTTTGCGACCGGTTGGGGCGAAATTGATGCCCTTGCAGCTGTCAACATGGCTTCAGGAATGTGCGCGATGGGTACACTGGAAGGCACGGTCACAACCGATGGATTTGCACCTGTTGAAGGTGCCAAAATTTTTGCCGATAACGGCGCAGGCTATACCAAGAACATTTACAGCGCTGCTAATGGCAGCTATAGCTCTGGCTTGCCCGATGGCACGTACACGCTTACTGCCAGCAAGTACGGCTACCAATCGCAAACCGTCACTGGTGTGGTTGTTACCGAAGATGCTACAACAATGCAAGACTTTGTGATTGCCCAGTTGGGCATGTCGCTTATTTCAGGCAATGTCTATGATGGCGGCGTTGAAGGGCTTGGTTCACACGGCTATCCTCTCTATTCCTCCATTCACATCACAACCCCGGGTTTTGATGAGACTATCTACACAGATCCCTTTACCGGTTATTACGAAATTGAAGTGGTCGAGGATACTGAACTCAGCTTCACCACGCAACCAGTCCCCGGTGGATATGCTCCTCTGGTGGAATCTGTAACTGCAACAGGTGCGACTTACACACACGATATTTACATCCCAGTGGATGGCGAAGTTTGTGCGGCGCCTGGCTATCAGCCGGATTACGATATATTCTTCTCCTTCGAGAGCGGTAACGAAGGCTTTACCCCCGGCGGCACGACTTCCTTTGCCTGGGGTGACTTCACCAGCGGCCCGATGGCAGGACACAGTGGCACCAAGGGTATAGCGACGAACCCAGCCGGTCTATACAACGCAAGTGAACTTGGTTGGATGGTTTCACCGGTCATAGATCTATCTGGTTTTGGCTCAAACACCCCTGTGGTTGAATGGTGGGACTGGAAAGATATCGAAAACGTATCCTATGACTGGGCTCGCCTGGATGTGACCAAGGATGGCGGCGTAACCTGGACTACGGTCTGGGGTCCTGTTGGCGGTGTGAGTGATACGGCATATAACAAACAAACAGTTATTCTGGATCCAAGCTACAACGTCTCAGATTTCCAAATGCGCTTCTACTTTAAAAGCGATACCTCAATCCAGTATGAAGGCTGGTATGTGGATGATATTGGCATCTTCGGTTTTGCAGCGCCAACCGAGACCGTGGTCTTTGAAGAAGATTTCAATGACACAGATGGAGCTTTTGTTCCTACTGGCACACCTACTGTGGAATGGCAGTGGGGCGTCCCCTCAACCACCTTCCCTGGTCCTTGCCCTGATGGCAATTGCTGGGACACTAATCTTGCTGGTAACTACTCTGCCAGCACGAATCAGACTCTCACAAGCCCCGCAATCGACCTGAGCGGTGTGGTTTTGCCTCCTGGAAATTCGCTATACCTCAAATGGTGGCAGGCTGCTCACGTTGAGAACAATTCGTGGGATGATGCCTGGGCTGAAATCTCAGC
>CAZDPK010000048.1:0-13009 GCA_964507335.1 uncultured Anaerolineaceae bacterium
TGCCTTACAAAATCTTGCGATTCAAGACTTCTTCCAGCAGAGTCCAGGCTTCGATGTCGGTTTCGTTGGTCACGTAAGGCTCAAACCCGAAATTCAGATACATATTGACTGCCTGATAACTGGTTGTCTGTGAGGTTAAGTAGGCGGAATCGTGAAATTCTGCCAACACCCGCATTGCCTCAGCCAACAGCGGTTTGGAAAGCTTTTTCCCCTGGTATTCAGGGATGACGCCAACCCAATGGATGCGGCCAGTAACATTTTCTTCCCCCTCTAATTTTCCATACCATGCGGTGGTTGTCCCGATGACTTCGCCCTCATTTGTTTCAAGAAATAGGCAGCGCTCTGTCATTTCATCACGAAACTGTCCGAATTCCTTTTCGAAATGGGCAAGCGCAGCCGTTTCATCCGTGAATTCATCTACTGCTGTTTCAACTCTCGCCCAAACTTGTTCTTCGCCTTTTTCAAAAAATCGGATCTTAAATCCTTCTGGCAGCTGGTGTTCTGGAATGTGCTTTAAGTCAGCACGCTTCATTTTTAATGGAATTCGTTTCATGATGAACCTCTATTAATTGAATGAATAGGAAAACTGCATCAACCTAAGCGAAAGCGTAGAACAATATCGAAGAGATTGTACAATAAAACCCAAAAATCGTTGTCTTATTCAGCCGGGAATCGCACCGAATTTCCAATAATTATGCAAAGATCTACTGCGATTCGACAGATTCAGTTCGTGTAAATTAAAAGACTGGTAAAATTCATTAGCTTTTAGCATAATCTGTCTTTGTGCGCCATTACTTTTCCAGACCAATCTACTCCACCAGGAGCATTAGCCTATGAGTCAAAGCACTAAGCAATCCAGTTCACCGCCCAAGTTCAGCTTATCAGCAATTTTTGATGCCTCAATGCCGATTTTGGCAACCATTGCAGCTCTGCTGGTTGGCGCAATTTTCTTGCTCCTCTTAGGCGCTAACCCAATAACTGCCTATTCAGCCTTGATTGAAGGTGCTTTTGGCAGTTTCAATGCCTTTGCTGAGACCCTGGTCAAATCTATCCCGCTGCTTCTGATAGGTTTGGGCACTTGTATCGCTTACCGCGGCAGTGTCACCAACATCGGGGGCGAAGGACAGATGATCGTAGGCGCTTTGCTCTCAACCTGGATCGGACTTTCCTTCACCAATTTACCTGGCTGGCTCATGATCGTCGTCGCCATGCTGGCAGGAAGCCTGGGTGGAGCTATCTGGGGTGGGCTACCTGGTGTCTTAAAAGCTTATTTTAATGTCAATGAAATTTTGAGCACGGTTATGATGAACGCCATCGCAGTTCAAATCATGAACTACATGCTTCGCGGTCCAATGATCGACCCCGTGCAGGCTGAAGCCGCCTCGCAGATCCCACAGACCGCCCGTTTGGAAGTTGCCTATCGCCTGCCGCGCTTAGCTCCCACCCGTTTGCACATCGGTTTATTGATCGCGATCGTTTTGGCTGTGGCTGTGTACATCCTGCTCTGGCGCACTACCTTGGGCTACCGCATTCGTGCGGTTGGGCAAAACCAGGCTGCGTCCAAATATGGCGGCGTTGATGTAAGAAAGCATATCGTTTTAGCCCTGCTGCTCAGCGGTGCCTTTGCCGGTTTGGCGGGTATGATGCAGGTTTACGGTGTAAATTATCGCATGATCACCGATGGTTCCTCCACCGGTTTCACCGGTAACGCCGGCTTTAATGGGATCGTGGCAGCATTGTTTGGGCAGCTGCATCCAATTATTACGATTCCCGCTTCAATTTTGTTTGGTGGACTACTGGTAGGTGCCAATGCCATGCAACGGGTTGTGCAAGTGCCATCTGCCTTAATCACCGGATTGAATGGCTTGGTGGTGGTTTTTGTGGTTAGCAGTGAGTATTTCAGAAAACGCAACCAACGCAGGCGCATGGCGGCGGTTGAAGCCGGCTCTGATAACGAACCGCCTGAACTTCCTGGAGACAGTCTCAAGGAGGTGCCGGTATGATTTCCGACCTCTTCACCGCAACCGTAATTATTGGTATTATCTCCTCAGGCATTCGACTGGCAACCCCTTACCTGTTCGCTGGAATTGGCGAGATGTTTGGCCAGCGCAGTGGTGTGCTCAACCTTGGCGTGGAGGGACAAATGCTCTTAGGTGCATTCACAGCTTATTTTGTTGTGTTGAAAACGGGAAACCTTTTTCTGGCGGTGTTGGCGGCGATTGCCGTTGGCGCCCTGATGGGTTTGGCAATGGGTTTTGTGACCATTCGCCTGCAGGCTACCCAGGGAATTGCCGGCATCGGTTTTTATTTGTTTGGTATGGGTATGAGTAACCTGCTTTTCCAAAAACTGATTGGTGTTGTTGAAAACATCAACGGTTTTCCGATTGTTAAAATCCCCTTGCTGGGGGATATTCCAGTGATAGGTGAGATTTTCTTCCAACAAAATTTACTGGTCTACCTGGCATTTTTATTGGTTCCAGTGGCGTGGTTCTTACTCAACAAAACTACCCTGGGTCTGAAAATCAGGGCTGTGGGCGAGAACCCGGAAGCTGCCGACTCATTAGGCGTCAGCGTAACGAGGGTACGCTATTTCACTGTAATTTTGGGAGGTATTCTTTCCAGCATTGCGGGGGCATCCCTTTCTGTGGCGCTGCTCAATGTCTTTCAACAAAATATGACTGCAGGTCAGGGTTTTATTGCAGTCGCCCTGGTTTACTTTGGCAGTTGGCGACCGTTTGGCGTCCTGGCTGGAGCTTTACTTTTCAGCATGGTCAACGCGCTCCAATTGTGGATCCAGGTGCTGGGCATACCGATTCCCTCTGAACTGGCTGTAATGATGCCCTATGTCCTGACAATTCTTGTGCTCGCGTTATCACTATCCAAAGGAAAAGGTCCTTCCGCTCTCACTAAAGCATTTGAGCGGGAGGGTTAAAATTTACCCCGGAAAAACCGGAGAAAATAGGAGAAAAATGAAGAATCTTTTCAAGGTACTGTCCGTTCTGTTAGTTTTAGGACTGGTTTTGGCTGGCTGTACCCCAGCTGCACCAGAAGTTGTCGAGCCTGTTGTTGAAGATAAGCCGTTGCGAATTGCTATCGTGACACCAAGCAACATCAATGATCTGGCTTTCTCACAAAGTATTTCAGATGCCATGATCGTTCTAAAAGGCGAGATGGGCGATAAACTGGAATATGATTATTCAGAAAATATGTTTGTTGTTGACGATGCTGCTGCAGCTATTCGTGATTATGCCCAGAAGGGTTACGATATCGTCATCGCCCATGGGTCTCAATATGGTTCCTCACTACAGGAAATTGCACCCGATTTCCCGGATACTGTCTTTGCCTGGGGTACCACCGTTGACACCTTCGGTCAGCCCAACATTCATGCTTACGAAGCAGCATCCGACCAGGGTGGCTTTGTTAATGGCGTTATGGCAGCCCTGTTGACCGAGACCAAGGTCATCGGTGTGGTTGGCCCAATCGAGACCGGCGATGCCAAGCTCTACATCGACGGCTTTGTGGCTGGTGTGCATTCGGTTGACCCTAGCATTGATGTGCGCGTAACCTATATTGGTTCTTTCTCTGATGTCGCTCTGGCATCCGAAGCCGCCACCACGCATTTATCTGCTGGTGCAGATGTGTTGACCGGTTCCGCCCAGATGGTGATTGGTGCCATTGGCAAAGCTCAGGAAGCTGGCGCTTACTGGTTTGGTACACAGGCTGATCAGACCTCCTTCGCCTCGGATGTGGTAGTTGCCAGCCAGGTTTACCACTGGGAAGTGATCTTTAGAGAAATCTTTGCCCTTCGTGCTGAAGGCGTTATGGGCGGCAGGACATTCTCTGCAGACCTTAAAAATGGCGGTCAGGTGATCAAAATCAATGAAGGACTGGGTCTTGATCAGGCTGTTTTGGATAAGGCTAACGAAACTATTAATGGAATTATTGACGGAACCGTCACTATTCCATAAAACCTACTGATCTTACTGATACTCTGGATGGAAACCCCATCCAGAGTATCTCTGGGAGTTGCCATGCAAAAAAAAGTCACTGAAACCGTGCGGACACCTTTTGAAACGCTTGAAATGCGGGATATTTCCAAACGTTTTCCAGGGGTATTGGCAAACGATCATGTAGATTTCGATGTGATCAGCGGAGAAGTGCACGCACTTTTGGGTGAGAACGGAGCTGGCAAAAGCACGCTCATGAAGGTTCTGTACGGGATGTACCGACCAGATAACGGAAAAATCTTCCTCAATGGTAATGAAATTTCGATTTCGACCCCTACGGCAGCTATTAATCATGGCATCGGCATGATCCATCAGCATTTTATGCTGGTACCCACCCTGACTGTGGCTGAAAATGTGGCATTGGGTCTTCGCAGCAGCAAAGGACCCTTGACTGACCTGGATGTTGTTTCAGAGCGGATCATTGAGCTTGGCAATACTTACAATCTGAAAATCAACCCCTCAACCTATATCTGGCAACTTTCGGTCGGGCAGCAGCAGCGAGTGGAAATAATCAAAGCACTTTACAGAGGGGCATCCCTGTTGCTTCTGGATGAACCTACCGCTGTATTGACTCCTCAGGAAGTAGATGAATTGTTTCTGATCATGCGCCAGATGACCAAAGACGGCTATGGGCTTGTTTTCATCTCTCATAAACTGCATGAAGTGGTTGAAATTAGTGACCGCATCACTGTTTTACGCGATGGCAGAAAGATTGGTACCCAACCAACCTGCAACGTCACGACGCAAACTCTCGCAAACTGGATGGTTGGACACGAGATCACCTTTATCACCAGCAATGAAGCAGTTGAAAAAGGAGAGTGCCGGATCGAACTTCGCAGAGCTTGTTGTGGCAGCGACCGTGGCATGGAAGGATTATGCGATGTTGACTTAAAGATCCATGCCGGAGAGATCGTCGGATTGGCAGGCGTATCGGGTAATGGACAGCTGGAATTGGCAGAGGCGATCACCGGGCTGCGACCCTTGCAATCTGGAAAAGTGTACCTGGATGGAGAAGACATCACTGGATTTCCTCCGGGCAGGATCACTGAAAAAGGATTGGCATATGTGCCGGAAGAGCGGATGAAAGACGGTATGATCCGTAATTTCAACATCTCGGAAAACCTTGTTTTGCGCGAGCACCACCGATGGCCTTTTTCCAACAAGGGTTTCTTGCGAATGCCCTATATCTACGAACACAGCGACAAGCTGATCAAACAGTATCGCATCAAAACTCCCTCAAGAGCGACATTGGCAAAAAATTTGTCTGGGGGCAATATTCAAAAAGTGCTGCTTGCGCGCGAACTATCACGCTCACCGCGCGCCATCGTAGCGGCTCAACCCACCCGGGGATTGGACATCGGTGCCAGTGAATACGTGCACGAACAACTGCTCGACCAGCGAAAGAAAGGCACGGCAATCCTGTTGATTTCGGAAGATTTGGACGAGATCCTGGCGCTGGCAGACCGGATAGCGGTAATCTATGAAGGCAGGATCATGGACGTTTTGCCCCGTGAGACTGCGACCAAGGAAGACCTGGGATTGCTCATGGCTGGTGTACATCCCGGCGAGGAACTTGTGGCAGAAAACTGCTCCGAATAACCCCAATAGCTCTACAATTGTTGTTGTAGGTTGAATATTTGCATAAAATTACGCTATGAGCAGTAAGCGTGGTTTTCCCTCATTTTCGCTTTTTAGCCTAAGAACCTGGGCAGTTATTCCACTATTGTTAGTCCTTATCATGCTATTCTCTGCTTTTACCTCCCAATTAATCCAAGAGCCGCCACCAACGATAGCTTCGCAACTGGAAGCAGATGCCCTCTGGCAGGCCTACCAGCTGCGCTATCAGCAGGATTTGACCCTTTATGCCAACGACCCACTGGCTACCTTGTTCGAGCCAGTACTGAATACTGCCTTTGTCAGCGCAGATGGCAAGATCGGCGTTCTATGGCTGGCACTCAAAGACTCCACAGGTAGGATTCTAGCGACCGAACCGGGTGTAGTTTTTGCGGTTCGCCAAAATGTGGGCTGGCAAATTGTCTTTTCATCTGATAAGGAATGGCCGGAAATCAAAGCCAGCCTGCCTGCGGAGTTTCTGCCGGCTTCTTTTCAATCTGCACCCGAAAGTGCCCCAGATCAAGCTGGCATCGACTACCTGACGGGTTACTACCTGCCTTATGTTGCAGGCACATCCCACCGCCTGGAGGGCTCGGTGTTGCATTTTCACGACTATCCTCCACTTGGATACCCTAGCTGCACCTCGGAATTTTGCCGGTATGCTTATGATTTTACAGATGTGGGGCATTTCCCGTTGGTTGCTTCCAAGGCAGGATTGGTGGTAGCTTCAAGGGACAGCTGTTTTGATGGCAACACTTCCTGCACCAATTACATCATTCTACAGGATACGGTTGGGGGTGCTTACCAAATCTACCTGCATCTGGCACACAACACCATCCCTGATTATCTTATCGCCGGAACTTTTGTTGACCGGGGAAAGTACATCGGAGACACCGACGACACCGGCTATAGCACCTCTGAACACGTTCATTTCATGATCGTATCCAGCTGGTGGTACGGGGCTAGTAACTATCCCTGGGGAGCTTCAGTAGACATGCGTTTTTCGGATGTGACGCTCAACGGCGGCATCCCCCGCACTTGTTACGAAGTGACCAACCTGCCCATCTATGGCGGTGCCACTGAATGTAATGGTAACCCCTCAGTACCATTTAGCCCATTGAACGACTGGTTCGTTTCGGGCAATGTTGGAGCTTCGCCTCCTACCGGGCAGCTCACCCGTCCTGCAGCCGGAGCTATTGTTGCACCGGGAGTAAACCCTCTTATGGATGTGACCGCTGAAACCAGCGACGACGTGCGGGTTGTGAAAGCGGTTCTAATCGTAAACATCAATGGAAGTTGGAGAGAGGTCGGTCCGCAGGTTACGAACCCAACCGCTGCTGGAGTGTTCGACTGGGATGTAAATATCTGCAAGGCAGGCGACCTGAACGGATCCATCGAAGTAGCATTGAAGATCTGGGATCATGAAGGCAACATCACCAGCATGCTCTCACCCCGTTACATTTGGGTTGATGATGCCTGCCCGTATGGAATGTCGCTTCCTTTGATACTTTCTAATTAACTTAAAACTTATTGAAAACCAACACCACCCAGTCCTGCTCGGTTAAGGTGTCGATCAGGCTTAAGCCATTTTGGCTGGCCGCCTGGATGACGCTTTCAGCTTGGGTGTCCAGAATTCCGCCTAAAATCAGGATACCTGCAGGCGCAACTGTGTCGGCCAGACCCGTTTCAAGCATTTTGACCAGGATATGAGCGAGGATGTTAGCAAGAACAACAGGTGCTTGCTTTAACTGATCAGGGCGAGAAAGGATATCGGTATGTGTGCCTACCTCGAAGAGGATTCTGCCTTCCATGCCGTTTAATAAGGCATTTCTTTCGCAAGAGGGGATTGCTATGGGGTCATAATCGACACCCAACACACGATCAGCGCCCAGGCGAACAGCAGCGATCGAAAGAATTCCGCTGCCACAGCCAATATCGAGCACGTTTTTGCCCTGGCAGCCGTGTTTTTCCAAAGCAATCAGGCAGAGTTGGGTGGAAGGGTGTGTACCGGTTCCAAAAGCCATATCTGGTGAAATAATGATGGGCAGTTTGCCATCCGCAATTACCGGGTCGACCCAGGCAGGCAGCACGATTAGATTCTTGCCCAATTCAAGCGGTTGATAGCGCTCTTTCCAGGAATCCATCCAGTTTTGATCGGCGATGACCTGGTATTCCAGTTGACCCAGAGGGGCAATTTGCCCAAGGTGCCAGACGGCTTCTTCAAGTTGTTGACGGGTTTGTTCCACCTGTCCATCCATTGGAAGATAGGCGACTACCTGGGTGTCGCCAGTGGCTTTTTCTTCATAGTCCTGCTGGTCAAAACTGGTCAGGCTGTTGATCAACACGCCGTCAGGGGCGTAACGTGAGAATACCTCAGCGACTGCTTCTGCCAGTTCGCCCGAACAAATTAGGGAAGCTTCAAGCCAGTTCTTGATCTCAGCCACCGAAGGCATCCTTTAACTTATCGAAGAAACTGCGTTCTTGGATCTTGATGTCCGTACCCATCGTTTTTCCAAGGGAGGTCAGGAGTTCTTCCTGCTGCTTGGTCAGATTGGTGGGAATTTGAATATTCACTGTCACCAATTGGCTGCCGCGCTCACTGCGATTCAGGATGGGTGCGCCTTTGTCTTTCATGCGGAATACGCGTCCCGGTTGTGTGCCGGGTGGAATACGTAATTTCACATCCCCATCCACAGTTGGAACGGTAATTTCGTCACCAAGTGCAGCTTGCGCCATGTTGATGTCGAGGTCGAGAAGGATATCGCTGTCCTTGCGACGGAAAAACTTGTGCGGAGCTACCTCCAACCCAAGGTAATAGTTACCATTCGGGCCGCCATTTCCGCCGGGTTGTCCCTCTCCCACCATGCGGATTTGATTGCCATTATCCACACCAGCTGGAATGTTCACTTTCATCTTGCGGCTCTTGCGTTCCAAACCGCTTCCACGGCAGTTGCGGCAAGGGCTTTCCACCATCTTGCCTCTACCACCACAGGTTGGGCAAGTGACCACCTGGACCATTGAACCCAGGAAAGTTTGCTGCACCTGACGTACCTCGCCCTGACCCTTACAAGTCTGGCAGGTGACAGGCTGTGTGCCTGGCTCGGCGCCGGTGCCATCACAAACAGAGCAGCGCTCGTTGCGGGTGACTTCCACCTCTTTTTCGACTCCGAAAACTGCTTCTTCGAAAGTCAATTTCACGTTTCCGGTGATGTCGGCACCTCGTCGGGGTGCGTTTTGGCGACGGCGTGAACCAGCCATGTTGCCAAAGCCGCCCATTCCGCCAAACCCAAAGAGAGTCTCAAACAGGTCCGAGAGGTCCATGTTGGAATAATCGGGCATACCCTGGGTATTGACACCCGAGAAACCATAGCGATCATATGCAGCACGTTTTTCGGTATCGCTGAGAACGCCGTAAGCTTCGTTGATCTCCTTGAACCTTTCTTCTGCATCAGCTGCTTTGTTGACATCGGGGTGAAATTGCCGCGCAAGATCGCGGAATGCTTTTTTGATGTCATCCTGGCTGGCGCTCCTGGGGATTCCCAGCACATCGTAATAATCTCTTTTATCTGCCATAATGCTTCTTTTCGTAGTTTTTCACACAAACACCTGGTGTGAACTTGCAAAGGCACCAGGTGTTCTTATTCTACTGGATTTACAAAATTAATCCGCTTGTGTATATTCACCATCGACCACATCAGGGTCTTCTGGTTGATTGCTCTCTTCTGTTTCATTAGGTTGAGCAGTATCAGTCTGCTCGTCTTGCTGTGCATAGGCAACCTGACCGATTTCCTGTAGCACCTTCATCAGGTCTTCCACTGTGGTGTGAATCGCATTGGTGTCGTCTTGATCTCTGACCGAGCGAACCTTCGCAATTGCATCATCGACTTTGCCTTTTGCTTCAGCAGGCACTTTTTCACCAAGGTCCTTTAGCGTCTTTTCTGCCGTGTAAACTGCGTTGTCAGCTGTATTGCGGGCTTCAATCAGATCACGGTGCTTTTGGTCTTCTTCCGCATGGTTTTCAGCGTCCCGGCGCATCTTTTCCACCTCCTCTTCGGTCAAACCGGAGGAACCGGTGATCGTGATATTTTGCTGGCGATTGGTGGCTTTGTCTTTGGCAGTCACTTCCAGGATGCCGTTGGCATTAATGTCAAAAATTACCTCAATCTGAGGAATGCCGCGGGGAGCTGGCGGAATGCCATCCAGAGTAAACTTGCCGAGTGATTTGTTGTCGGCTGCCATGGTACGTTCGCCTTGCAAAACGTGGATTTCGACCGAAGTTTGGCTATCAGAAGCTGTGCTGAAGACCTGGCTATCACGGGTTGGGATGGTGGTGTTGCGTTTGATTAAGGGCGTAGAAACACCGCCAAGGGTTTCGATTGAAAGTGACAAGGGAGTCACATCAAGGAGAAGAACATCTTTCACCTCACCGCCCAAAACGCCTGCCTGGATGGCAGCACCGATGGCGACAACTTCATCTGGGTTAACGCCTTTGTGGGGCTCTTTGTTGAAGAACTGGCGCACAGCATCCTGCACTGCAGGCATGCGGGTCATTCCGCCGACCATGACTATTTCGTCGATTTCGCTGGGTTTCAGATTAGCATCAGTCAAAGCCTGCTGCACAGGTTTAAGCGATTTCTGGATCAGATCACCGGTCAATTGTTCCAACTTGGAGCGGGTCAACGTGGTGACAAGGTGCTTGGGTCCGGAAGCATCAGCCGTGATGTAGGGCAGGTTGATCTCCGATTGCATGGTGCTGGAGAGCTCAATTTTCGCCTTTTCTGCGGCTTCCTTGAGACGTTGCAGTGCCTGCCGGTCTTCGCGCAGGTTGATGCCATTTTCCTTCTTAAATTCGTCTGCCAGCCAATCGATGATACGTTGATCAAAATCGTCACCACCCAGGAAAGTGTCACCTGAGGTGGATTTAACCTGGAATACACCTTCACCAACTTCGAGAACGGAAATATCAAAAGTACCTCCACCGAGGTCATAAACAGCAATAATTTCGTTTCGTTCTTTTTTATCCAGCCCGTAAGCGAGCGATGACGCGGTCGGCTCATTGATGATTCGCAGCACTTCCAGCCCGGCGATCTTGCCGGCATCTTTGGTGGCGTTACGCTGAGCATCATTAAAATAGGCTGGCACAGTAATGACTGCCTGGTTTATTTGTTCGCCAAGGTAGGCTTCGGCATCGCGCTTGAGTTTGCCTAAAATCATGGCAGAGACCTCTGGCGCAGTGTAGTCTTTGTTATCTAAGGAGACGCGAACATCCCCATTGGAAGCACTGTTGATCTTATAGGGCACCAGGCTCATCGCTCGCTGCACTTCGGGGTCATCAGTTTTACGACCCATAAAGCGTTTGATTGAGAAAATCGTATTCTCAGGGTTGATAATGGCCTGGTTGCGGGCAACACGACCCACCAACCGTTCGCCGTTCTTATTGACTGCGACTACGGATGGAACAAGGCGTTCGCCTTCTGCAGAAGGGATCACCACAGGTTCGCCGCCCATCATAACTGCGGCTGCAGAGTTGGTTGTACCTAAGTCGATACCGATGATTTTTGACATTGCTTCTCCTATTTAGCCACCCGAACGAGGGCGGGTCTGATGATTCGATCTTTTATCTGATAGCCAGTCTGAACGACTTCGATAATTTGTCCGTCAGAGTACTGGTCGTTTTCTTCATGCGTGATGGCTTCCTGGTTGAGCGGGTCAAACAGGTCACCGGCTTTGAGGTCAATTACAGTAACGTTCCTGGCCTCCAAAGTACTTAGCAGCTTCTTGCGGATCAGATCGATACCCGCGATCCAATTTGCACAATCCGGATCGGAGGGGGTGTGATTGAGCGCGCGCTCCAGGTCGTCCATAACAGGCAGAAAGATTTTGATATGGTCGCCAAGCAGACGGTCTGCCAGAGCAGTGTTATCCTGGTCGATTCGGCGTTTATAGTTGGCAAAGCTGGCGCGTTCGCGCTGGAGGCTATCCAGATACTCATCAGCTTTCGCTAGGGCGGCGTCTAGTAGGTTTTCGATGCCATTTTCTTCCTGGAATAACGCTTCGTTTTCCTGATTATCGTTGTTTTGTTTGTCTTCTTCAGTCATAAAATCCTCAATATGCTTATTGTTAGTTAATTTATCAAATTGTCAGAAACCAGCCCGGACATCAATTCGGCAACGTAGCGAAGCGTGCTGATGGTCTGGCTATAGGGCATGCGCATGGGACCAAGGATGCCCAGGGCACCAGAGAGTTGATCGGGCACGCCATAGCGTGTCAGGATTACAGAACAGTTCTGCAGCTCCCGCCAGGTGTTTTCACCACCGATCAAAACTTGTACACCGCCGATTTCTTCCGTCAAGACCGTCCGCGCGATCAGGTCGTCGAGCATGGGGCGCTCCTCCAAAAATCGCAGAGGAGAATTGACTGGGCTATAATCTGCAAATTCCGGTTCGGCAAGAACGTTGGTGAGCCCATCCAAATAGAGTTCGCCTGTGACCAACTTGGTGGCGATACTGAGCTGGTCAACCACTGCTGCAATCACCTGGTTGACCAGGGGATCCGGGGATGGGGGCAGTTTCTTGATTTGTTCAAGACTGGCATTTTCGCAATATCGATTGACCTGAGCAGCGATTTGAGAGAGTTGCTCCTGGCTGCGGATGGCATCCAGAGAAAGAATTTGCTGCTGGATCTCGCCACCAACCAACACTAAAACCATCAGTACCTGGGACGCGCGTGTGGCTATCAGTTCCAGGTGTTTGAAGGTCACTTTTTCGCTGTGCGGAGCAGTAACAATCGAAACAGCCTGAGATTGATTGGCGAGCACTGAGGCTGCCAGGGGCAGCCAATACTCGAGACCTTTGCGGGATTGATAGAATTGGTGGGCAATAGTATTGCGCGTAGCAGACGGTAATGCGTTGTGTTGTACCATGTTGCTGACAAAAAAACGGTAACCATCTTCTGTCGGAACGCGGCCGGCAGAGGTATGGGGTTGACGTAGAAAACCCAACTCGGTCAGCGTGTTCATCTCATTCCGCACAGTGGCTGAACTGATTTTTAAATTGTAACCATCGATTAAAGTTTTAGACGCGACCGGCTGTGCCGTGCGAGTGTGCTCATGCACAACCAAGGAGAGAATGATTTTTTGTCGACCGGTTAATTCGTTCATGCTTTTTCATAATTAGCACTCTCGGGTTGAGAGTGCTAATTCTTTCTTCTTAATGTTACCATGTGGTAATTTCCTCGTCAAGAAAAGGATACACGCGGTAGGTTAATTTTGTGTTAGAAGATCTTATTGCGATCATTCAGCGGCCCCTTTTTGGGCGTCGAAGCAATTCTTTTCCTGGACCAGTTTGTGAATTTCACCCCGGCATTTATAAAAATGCCCTCCCCTTCGG